>NZ_BASL01000627.1:0-1790 GCF_000648255.1 Candidatus Protochlamydia sp. R18
AAAAGAGGAGAAATCACAGGAATTGCTTTTATTGATTCTACATCGATAGATGTTTGCCACAATAAACGCATAAAAAGAAACAAAGTCTTTAAAGGTTTAGCAAAGAGGGGGAAAACAACTTCAGGGTGGTTTTTCGGGTTTAAATTGCATCTTATGATCAATGAGAGAGGAGAAATTTTGGCTTTTCAGCTAACTCCTGGAAATGTTGCTGATGTTTCTATTGCCGAAACTTTGTCGAAAGGGGTTTTTGGGAAACTATTTGGTGATAAGGGATATATTTCGAAAGAACTTTCAAAGAGGCTTTTGAAACAAGGTGTTGAACTATTTACTACCCTAAGATCGAATAGGAAGCAGAATCTTATGAAGTTGACAGACAAAATTCTTCTTAGAAAACGAGCTATTATTGAAACAGTGAATGATCAACTAAAAAATATTTCTCAAATTGAACAGACACGCCACAGAAATGCCGGAAATTTTTTAATTAATCTATTAGCTGGGATTGTTGCTTACACTCATCAACCTAAAAAGCCATCTATAAATTTAGCAGAGCAGCATCGCTTGTTGTTAATGGCTGCCTAAAAACCCAAAATTCAGGTTTCTAAGATCTTGACAAATTCAAAGGCTGTATTACGATAATCTACCCCTTCAATATATTGCCAAAGGCTGTGATTTTGCAAATCTATGATTTTATAAGTTGGAAGATCAGGGCCATTTTTTTGTTCTGGAGGAAGACTATTTAACTTTTCAAATAATTCAATGATCGCTTTATCAGTTTCAGCTCCTCTTGGTTTATAAACTACTTTTAAAACTTCTGCTTCTTCGATGGTCAACGAAACTAAAAGAGGTGTTTTCCCCCCGTGATGACTATCTGCTCCTAATAGTTTTAAGTTTATCTTAACATTACTTATATTTTCGACATTTTTTTTACCAAATTCTTTAAAAATTAAAATTTTATGTGCTTCTAAAAAATTTGTTGCTTCGAATATAAATCTTTCAAATCTTTCTAAAGAAGTTATTTGTTTATTAATTAAATAATCAACCTGTTTTTCTTCTTCTTCTGAAGAATAAGAGGATAAACTAATTTCACTAAATTTTACAGGCAAAGTTTCTACATCGATAATGTTACTACTAAATTTGTTGTTGATAATTTGACAAAGCCTTTCTTCTTCTTCCTGAATAGCCTTTGAACAAGCATCCATTTCTTTTTCTAAAGCAATATATTTTTGCCGTGTTTTTCTGATTTTTGTTATTAATTTATTTTTAACATTTAATGCATCATTTAATTGTTTGTTTAATATAAAACTTTCTTGCTCTTCTTTTTTACCAGATTGAATACTATTTTCTAAATTTTGAATTTGATTATTACAGGTTTCTAGTTCTTCTTTTAAATTATATTTTTTTTCATCTAAAAAAAATTCTTTGCGGTTTAGTAAATTTTTTTTTCTAAAAATATCAGTTATTAAATTTATTTGCTCTTTGTATTCTAAAGATACTGGCTCTTGCGTTGCTGGTTGAATTTCTTCGATTTTTGTATTTGATGATAATTGGATATTTGCACTGCGCAAATTAGTGGGTGGTAGACCAACAAAAGTATTTATATTTTCCATAATAAATTTTTCAACCTTAAAGTTATTTTTATAATTTAAATATAATTAAATCAGAAATAGTATTTTATATCAAATAAAATAACAAAAGATTTAATTTGTAAATAAAAAATTTAATTTAATTATTTAAATAATGTAAGTTGCAAATAACTAAGTTGAAATAAAATTTAGATGTAAATAAAAAGG
>NZ_BASL01000626.1:0-1265 GCF_000648255.1 Candidatus Protochlamydia sp. R18
CCATCGATAGATGTTTGCCACAATAAACGCATAAAAAGAAACAAGGTCTTTAAAGGTTTGGCAAAGAGAAGGAAAACAGCTTCAGGATGGTTTTTCGAGTTTAAATTGCATCTCATGATCAATGAGAAAGGAGAAATTTTGGCTTTTCAGCTAACTCCTGGAAATGTTGCTGATGTTTCTATTGCCGAAACCTTGTCGAAAGGGATTTTTGGGAAATGATTTGTTGATAAGGAGGTTATTTCGAAAGAGCTTTCAAAGAGGCTTTTGAAACAAGGATTTGAACGATTGACGACCATAAGATCGAATAGGAAGCAGAATCTTATAAAGTTGAAAGACAAAATTCGTAGAAAACGAGCTATTATTGAAATGGTGAATGATCAACTAAAAAATATTTCTCAAATTGAACAGACACGCCACAGAAATGCCGAAATTTTTTAATTAATCTATTGGCTGGGATGGTTGCTTATATTCATCAACCTAAAAAGCCATCGATAAAATTAGCAGAGCAGTATCACTTGTTGTTCATGGCTGCCTAAAAACCCAAAATTCAGGTTAAGAGCATTTTTGGCGTTTACAAGTATAAAATTGTTTGTATAGTGCCTCCAAAATTAGCGAGTAATTCTCTTAGAAAAGCGTCTCGTTGGGAGTCGATAAACTTTAATGAAATTTTATCCTTCACCTTCTTAGGACAAAGTACTCTTTTATTTTCGCCACCAGGTTTCTCTTTTATTGAAAGTTTTTTCTATCTAATAATTTTTAAATTGAGTGAAGCTGCTAAAGCTTTAAAACGTTCTAATCCTGCATCGGTGAGATTCTCACAGCCACTTAGATTGAAATACTGCAAACCCGTTAAAGTTGTCAAATGGGCTAATCCCTCATCAGTGAGATTCATACAGTAGCGTAGATTTAGATGCTGCAAAGCTGTTAAAGATGTCAAATGGGCTAATCTTGCATCGGTGAGATTCTCACAATTGTCTAAATTTAGATGCTGCAAAGACGTCAAGTATTTCAAATGGACTAATCCTGCATCGGTGAGATTATCACAATAGCTTAGATTTAGATGCTGCAAAGCTGTTAAAGATGCCAAATGGGCTAATCCTGCATCAGTGAGATTCTTACACCTACTTAGATTTAGATGCTGCAAAGCCGTTAAGGGTGTCAAATGGGTTAATCCTGCATCGGTGAGATTTTCACACTCACCTAGATTGAGATGCTGTAAAGCCGTTAAGGGTGTCAAATGGACTAATCCTGCATCGGTGAGATGA
>NZ_BASL01000625.1:0-1048 GCF_000648255.1 Candidatus Protochlamydia sp. R18
CTGGGACTGCTCAAGTTTATTCTCTTGAGGAAAAAGGCTGTCAATTAGTTTTTGATAACCTAAAAGACGAAAACTCTCGTTTGATCCACTATCTAGAAGGGCATATGATCCAAGTGACGCAAGAAGGTTTTCTTTACCGCTGGCCACTCAAAGAACCTTTTCCTTCGCAACCCTTAAGCAGGGTGGAAAATTTTGAGGAAGCCCATGTTGACCAAGAGTTGCTTATTTTAGTGTTGCCTCAGCGCAAGCAATTTGCCATTTTTAATATAGAAAATGGCTTAAAATGTTACGAATCTCCCCTTTTCCACTCTCCCATCCGCTCGCTCGATTGCCGCGATAACCAAATTTTGATTCAATGTGAAGATGGCACGCTTTATTTTATCAAAGCTATTCGAAAAGAGAATTCCTCCCAAAATCTGGAACCGATTCTTTTGGACGGGCTCTTTTTAGATCCTCTTTGCAAAGAGCTAGTGCAATTTGATGAAAAGCGCATCATTATTTTGGGGAAGGATGCGAAAAAACGCCTCTGTACAGTTTGGGATGCTGCTAGCGGAAAAAAAATCTTTGAGGATTCTCTTGAAAGAGAATCCAAATTTCATCTCAACTCCAAATCTAAATGTATTACTGCTTCAGCCTATAATGGCGAAAAACTCGCTGTGGGTTTTGACAAGGGGTATGTTGTTTTTTATGAACCCACTACTGGAAAAAGGATTGCATCGCACTCTTTTGATCTTTCTCCTGTCCAATTTCTTAGCTTCGACTGCGATCAAGAACATTGCTGGGTAGCCACTAATCCTTACAATTTAATTGAGTGCTTAAATATCACAGATAAGCCTAAAACAGTGGGAGCTTTTTGCCCTAATAGGCTAACAAAAGTAGATATAGAAGGTAATTTAATGGGTATTTATGTAGATGAGCGCCGTTTGGCTTGCTACGATAAAGGAGGGGAGTTAGATGTTTGGGACTTTGCTAAGGCCTCTCTCCCATTCCCCCCCTTAAGCTTTGAAATTTAGCTTATTCAGTTGACCGTCTAATCAAGGCTTGTTTT
>NZ_BASL01000624.1:0-21113 GCF_000648255.1 Candidatus Protochlamydia sp. R18
TCTCTATCTCGTTCATTTTGGCCTCTTTGCTTAGTTTTTGTTCTGGAAAACAAAATCTTCTAACAGAAAAGAGGCCTTTTTTTAACAAAGATCCCTCAAAATATAGCCGGAAGATAGCTTACGTTAAACTGGCGTTAAAAATGGGTTAATAAAATTTTTCCCATAAAGACTTTTTCATGGATTTTTTTTGTTTTTATTGTAAAATCCTTGTGAATTTCGAAAACGTTCATCGATTAAATAAAAAAATATACACGTAAAAGTAAATGTTAAAACCTTTCATTCAAATAATTTTAATGTTGTGTTTATTGACTGTTGGATCTTTTCTATTGAATCTAAAAGTGAATTATCACCTAAAAAGATTACACGTAAATCTAACCCCTGAACAATCAAAGGAAGTTAAATGGCTAGCCTCTTCAGTCGTCACAATATTAACCGCATTGTCCTATTTGCTGTATTTGGTACTTTCACATTAACATACGGTCTACCACTTCATGCTTTACCTCAAGGTGGTATTGGAATCAATGAAGTTGCGTTCCTTTATAGAGTAGAGAAGCTAGTTGAGAAGATTTGGAAGCTTGAAAAGAGTGATAACAAAGATAAGATGTATTCTGCAATCATAGACCTTAAAAGCGAGCTTGAAACATCGTGCGGTATCAAAGTTGACCTAAATAAACACATGGATAACGTTGAAAAACAACTCAAAAATCGTGGTTTTAAAGCTCCTAAAAAAGAGTTTGATGCAATACGTAAGGCTATTAAATACAAAGAAAAGAAGTACAACAAACATGCCAAATATTTAGCCTCTGTAATGTACCTAGAAGGATACGAGATAAACGCAGCGGATGAGGAACTGATGTTCCCTGAATACATGGCCAAGCATAGCCATGGAAAAGATAATAAAGATGATGACAAAGAAGAAGTATGTGTTCCTGCCCAATTAGTCTTTGGAGTCACTCTGACATTGTGTGGGCTATTTTTAATGGTCATTCCGTTTCCTGCATGTAAGCCATGGGGAGAAAGGATGATTGCTTCTGGATTTGTTATCTGTGGGAACTGTATAAGTGGAAAGGTGGATAACGATCACAAAAACGATAAAGATAAAAAATAGTCTTTAAACTCTGATACTGAGGATGTAACATCTTCGGATTGTTCTATCCATTTTTTCAATGAATTTACTGGGCATATGCCTTTGTCTTTAGCAAATGATATGTAGACCGTTTGTTTCGTATATATAGTTTTGGATCGCAGCAGAGGAATCGCCATTCCATTATCTGTAAACTCAATATTTTCTATGTTCAAACTCACAACTTCAGATCGTCTAAATGCTCCAAAAAAAGTTAAGGTTAGCAATAATTTATAGTTAATTGAATTTAATCGTGCATATAGATATAGTTTGAGTTAAAAACTTATGGCATATTCTAAAGATTTAAGGCAAAAAGCACTCAACTATTTAGAAACTGGACATTCTGTAGGAGAAGTCAGACAAATTTTCGGTATAGCGTTAAGAACAGTGTTTAACTGGCTGAAACGCCAAAGAAATGGATGTTTAGAAGATAAACCAAGAAAAAGACACTCCATTAAAATTGATCATGACCAACTAAAGAGCTATATTAAAAAACATCCTGATAGTTATTTGAAAGAGATAGCGAAAGAACTTAATGTAGATCCTTCCTCTATATTCTATGCTTGTAAAAGGCTTAAAATCACTTAAAAAAAAGACCTTATTTTACAAAGAACGAGATGAGAAAAAACGTGAGGAGTTTAAAAAAGAATTAAAAAAAATAGCACAAGAAGATCACGTTTATCTTGATGAAAGTGGAATCAATGAGTGTCTAAAACGTCATCGTGGGCGAGCCTTTAGAGGAGAGAAAGTTTATTCAGCTGTATCTGGCCATCGTTTTGCAAGGGAAAGCTTGATAGCAGCTAAATGCCAATCTAAAATTTTTGCTCCTTTTTGCTATACAGAAACATGTCATCCTATCTTGTTTAATACATGGTTAGAAAAATATTAATTCCAGCGCTTAAAACTGGACAGGTGATTATCATGGATCATGCACCTTTTCACAAGTCTAAAAAACCAAATATCTGCTTGAACAAGCCAGATGCAAAATTTTATTTCTTTCCTCCTATTCACCTGACTTAAATCCAATTGAAGTTTCCTGAGCAAATTTTAAACAATTAGTCCGATTAAGTTTAAACAAATTGTCAAACCTTGCAAAAGCGATTGATTATTCTTTTTGTCAAATATGTACATAAGTGCACAATTAAATTCAATTAACTATATATTGGCTTTAAACTGAAAGAAGGCATTGGAATAGTTTTACTTGCCAACAAAAGTCAAAGGCAAATTACTCCATTAGATCGCTTATTACTCAAGCAATCCGTTTTTGATCACAAAAGTTGATTCTATTTTCCCCCTTAATTTCTTTAAATGACTTAAAAAGTCTAAACTTTTAAGATGAATGAATAAATAATCAACGAACTAAAAGTTTAATGCGCTATCAAAGCCCCCTTACTTCTTTTGACTACTATTCCCCCATTTGTGCCGTTTTTTGCTTGGTCACTGTATTATCCAATATTCTTTCCGCAAAAATGGTTTTTCTGCCTCTCTTTCAGTTAAATATCCCGGCAGGATTATTAACCTATCCTTTGACTTTTCTATTGAGCGATTTGATTACAGAGCTGCTTGGCGCTAAAAAAGCAAAAGAGATGATTTATACTGGATTAGGAATAAATATTCTAAGTTTTGGCTTAATCGAAGTAGTGCTTTTATTACCCACTTCTATTGGAAATGACCAAGGAGCTTTTAAAGAAATCCTTGGATTAAGTGGTCTGAGAATTTTTTCTTCTTTAACAGCCTACCTAATCGCTCAAATTATCGGAATTCAAGTTTATGCTTTAATAAAAAAATTCACAGGTTCTCGTTTTCTTTGGCTACGCAGTAATGGAGCGGCTTGCATTTCTCAGTTACTTGACTCAATTGTCATTGATATGCTTTATTTTTATTGGGGTCTAGGCATGCAAATATCCTATATTTTACCAATTATTTTCTTTTCATTTGCCTATAAAACTTTTTTTAATTTTTCGACAACACCTGTTTTTTATTTTATTGTTTATCTTTTCAAAACAGTTTGGCAGGGAGAAAATTTAAGAAGAAATAAAAACGAATATCTCATTAAGGACACATCATGAAACAAATCACACCATTTAAGATTTTTTTAACTTTTTTTATCAGTTTTTTAGTTTATTTCATTATTTCCTATCAGCAAGCTGCTGAAAAAGAATCTCAATTTCAAGCAACGCAGGAAAGACTTGATAAGCTCGAACAACAAATGCAATATCTAAAAGAAGAAATACAATTGTTAAACAAATAAAAAAAAATAGGTTTCATAACGAATGTCTTATCGTTGATTTAAAATATAGCGCAGTACATAAGGGAGGATTCCTCCGTGTCTATAATATTCAACTTCAATAGTCGTTTCCAATCTAGCTCGGAGATTAACGAGCTGGATTTTATCTTCGCTCTTGATTTCTAAAATCAATTCTTGATTGGGTTTTAATGCTTCCTCAAATCCTTTAATAGAAAACAACTCTTCTCCTATAATTCCTAAGCTTTCCCAACTTTGCTCAGGTAAAAACTCTAGGGGTAAAATTCCCATTCCGATGAGATTACTTCTGTGAATACGTTCAAAACTTCGAGCAACAACAACGCGAACGCCAAGTAGGGCTGTGCCTTTCGCTGCCCAATCGCGAGAACTTCCCATCCCATAATCTTTACCTGCAAAAATGATCAAAGGAACTTCTCTATCTGCGTAAGCTTGACAAGCATCAAAAATGGGCAATTCCATGCCATCCGGCATTAAAGTCGTCAAGCCCCCTTCTCTATCATCCACCATTCTATTACGTAATCGGACATTCGCGAATGTCCCTCGCATCATCACTTCATGATTTCCTCGTCTACTGCCATAGCTATTAAATTCTTTTTCAGAAATACCCAAAGACATTAAATATTTTCCAGCCGGAGAATCAGGTTTAAAACTACCTGCTGGAGAAATATGATCTGTTGTAACAGAATCTCCAAATAAAGCAAGCGGGCGCATGTCCTGTAGTTTTTTCAAATTGGGCAATTCCAGAGAAAAATTTTCAAAGTAGGGAGGTTGTCTAATGTATGTGCTTTCACTTTCCCAGTTATACTGCGATCCTTCTTTTGTGATAATTTTATCCCAAACTGGATTGTCTTGCGAAATACTTGAATAACGAAGCTTAAACATGTCCGGTTCAATAGCCTGTCGAATAGTTTTTTTAATTTCATTTTCAGAAGGCCAAAGATCTTTTAAGTAAACAGGTTGGCCATTTTGATCATATCCAATGGGTTCATTCGCTAAATCGATATCAATTCGCCCAGCAAGAGCATAGGCCACTACTAAAGGCGGAGACATGAGAAAATTTGCTTTAACTGAGCCGTGAATGCGTGCCTCAAAGTTTCGGTTACCACTTAAAACACTTACCGTAATCAAATCAAAATGTTTAATTGCTTTTTCAATTTTTTCATCCAATGGCCCGCTATTTCCAATACAGGTTGTGCAACCATAAGCCACCAGTTGAAATCCTAATTGATCTAAATACTGCTGTAAATTTGATTTAGCTAAATAATCCGTGACAATTCTCGAACCTGGTGCCAAACTAGTTTTAATCATCGGATTGACTTTTAATCCTTTTTCAACAGCTTTTTTTGCCAAAAGCCCTGCTGCTAACATCACATTTGGATTACTCGTATTGGTACAACTTGTAATAGCAGCAATAACAATCGAACCATGCGTTAAAATGATTTCTTCATCAATATGATTGGCATAACCCGGATTGACGACAGTAGGTGTTAATGGTCTATTAGCGAGCATTTCAAACTCACTCCAAGTCTGCTCCTTAGTCATGCGACCAAAAACAGATGTTCCTCCCCATTCGTGCCGATGATCTAAGAAAAATACGCCACCCGAATGCACTTTAATATGAGGCTTTTCTTCTGCTTTTCCATAACCTCCATTTGCAATCGAAATTTTTAGTAATTGGTCAAACTTTGCTTTAACGTTTGATAAATCAATCCGATCTTGAGGTCTTTTTGGTCCTGATACACACGGTTGAATTTGTGTTAAATCTAATTCTAAAATTTTTGTAAAATCGATATCCCCTTTTCTCGGAATTCCAAATATTTGCTGCGAAGTTAAATATTCTTTAACTAATTGTACGTGTTGCTCATCTCGACCCGTCATACGTAAATACTCTAGGGTCTGGTCATCGACAGCGAAAAATCCCATTGTTGCACCATATTCAGGAGCCATATTTCCGATTGTTGCTCGATCAGCAACTGTTAAACTAGCCGCTCCTTCACCGAAAAACTCGACAAATTTTCCAACCACTTTCTCGTTTCTTAAAAGTTCTGTAATGTACAAAGTTAGATCTGTGGCTGTAACTCCATCTTTCAACTCACCGGACAAATGAACTCCAATAACTTCTGGCATTTGAATAAATATAGGCTGACCTAACATGGCCGCTTCAGCTTCAATTCCTCCTACTCCCCACCCAACAACTCCCAATCCATTAATCATTGTTGTGTGAGAATCTGTTCCCACTAAAGTGTCTGGGTAAAGCCAATGAATTCCCTCCACTTTTTTATGAACCACAACCTCAGCGATATGTTCTAAATTAACTTGATGAACAATTCCAATGCCGGGAGGAATCACTTGAAAAGTTTTATAAGCTTTTTGTCCCCATTTCAAAAAAGAATACCTTTCTCGATTTCTTTCGAACTCGATTTTTAGGTTGAATAAAAATGCATCATTAGTCCCTGCACGATCCACTTGCACTGAATGATCTACAACTAAATCCACAGGAACTTCGGGCTCTATGATCTTCGCGTCTAAGCCGAGTTTAGCTACAGCATCCCTCATGGCCGCTAAATCGACCAAAAGAGGTACGCCGGTAAAATCTTGTAAAATGACTCTAGATACAATAAACGGAATTTCTCCTTCAGGTGTCATCCGGCTATTCCAATTTACCGCTCTTAAAATATCTTCTTCTTTGACGAGATGCCCATCACAATGACGCAGCATAGATTCCAGCATGATTCGAATAGATATAGGAAGCCTTCGAATAGAAACCGAAATATGTTCCTCAAGTTTAGGCAAAGAATAATAATAATGGTTTGAGCTCAGTTTCTGAAGAGTATTAAAAGGATTAATTTTAATAGACATCTCTTGTCCTCGTAAATCAAATAAAAATTTTATTGTATTCTTTTTTTATTTTTCGAAGGAAATAGAAACCCATTCTTTATTCAAAAAATGTAAAAAAATATGTAATCATTTTATTTTAAGAAATTTAAATTAATTCACAAAGGTTTCAAAAGCCTGTTTTTCTTTTAAAAGATGGGAATGATTTGTCAAATCTCCGATATGCAAAGGAACCACCGTAGCAAACCCTTTTCTTAGTAAAAAAATATCGCTATCTTCACGCTCATCATACTCAGCCAATTTTGAACCCAACCAGTAATAGCTATTTTGTTCGGCAGGATGTTGGCGTTTCTCTGGATTTTCAGCCCAATATTCTTTTCCTTGCGTCGTTAAACGAATGCCTTTAATAGGGCCATGTTCAGTTTTAGGGAAATTAACATTTAAAAAAGTTCCTTCTTGCATAGCATTTTGCAAAGCATAGTTGACGATGCCCGGAATAAAAGATTCTATCAAATGATAAGAGGGATTAAAATAATCGCCGTAAGAAAAAGCAATTCCAGGGATTCCTTGCATAACTCCTTCCATAATAGCTGCAACAGTCCCACTATAAAAAACATTTCGTCCAGCATTCGTCCCTCGATTGATACCTGACACAATTAATTGTGGTCTCTTTGGTAAGACAACATTTAAAGCTAATTTAACGCAATCAGCAGGTGTTCCATTCACAGACCAAACATCAGCTTGGGCATTTAACCAATCTACTTTTTCAATATGTAGCGGACGTCTCACTGTAATAGATAAACTAACAGCTGACTGTTCTTGTTGAGGAGCAACGATGATGAGATCAGCAAGATCTTGAATCGATTGCCATAAATGGCGAATCCCTTTAGCATGAACTCCGTCATCATTAGTTACTAAAATTAAAGGCTTTGAGCTCATTTTTATTTTTTCCATTATAAAATGTGTAATTATTAAGAAAAACAACAAAATTTATTTTATACAACAAATAATTTAAATCATTTAAAATATAAGTATAGTTAAAATAAAATTAATTAAAAAAATTATTTTTTACTTATTTCTTGCAAAAGAAAGAATTAACTTATCAAAATTTGGTTTATTTTCCCTTCGGTCAATGATGAGGTTTTATGTCTCAATTTATAGCAGAACCCAATCCCGATAAAAATAATAGTAAACAACCACTATTAAACTCATCATTTAATATTGAACAATTATCAAGACAAATTCAGTCTACTCCTTTTCTTATCAAGCAAGCCCTGGAAAGTGATCGCATTTTACTAGATCATCTTCAAAATTTAACTGAACGCACAAAAGCCTGTATCATGCATTTTAATGAACAGAAACAAACGATTTTAACTCGTTTTGATAATTGGCTAGCACCACTTGCTAGCGAGGTATTAGACGAATTTATTAAACAAGCTCAGTCATTAAAAAGTGAACTAGATGAAACTCTTCTTAATTTAAGAAAAATTGACACAATCGACTGGGATAAACATGCCAATTCTTGGTTAACCCTTTACCACCAGTGGAGCGATCATAAAGAACTTAATAAAAAAATTTTAAAACTTGTTTCCGATCGAACTGAACATTTGATTGATAAAGACTTAAAACTCATTAAAGAGTATCAAATTCAATATTTATCAAAAATGGAAGAAGAAGACCCCGATCTAATAAACTTAGAAAATCGACTTGCTAAAGCAATTGAAGAACCTCTTAAGCATCTGGTTGAACTGAAAACACATGTGAAAAATGCAGAGTCAATGCAACAAGCTTCTGAATGGATTGAAAAACTTGATTCTCAAAGAGAAAATTGTTTCGACCAATTGTTAATGAAAATTGACTCCGTTGTAAAAGAAGTCGTTTTACCAGAAGCTGAAATTGGTTCTGAAGATTTAAAAGAAGTTGAAAATGAGATGCATTTTGTCGCTCAAGAACTCAAGCATATACATGAACTATTACCCAAGCTTGATAAACATGATGAAAAAGAATTTTATTTTACTGAAGTTCGTTTAGAAGGGCTTAGAGATCATTTAGAACAATTCGACTCTTTAAAATTACCCTTTTCTACGAGAGATCGCTTAGAAACACTATTCGCAACTATTGAAGCAACGCTTTCAGAAGTTTTAAAAAGAAATGAATGAGTTATTAATAAATATATTCATCCGCTATTTCTCTTTTGTCATGTCCGTCAAGGACATGAAAAGCTCTTAATTTATTAAGTGTGATTGGAGAAAGCTGTCCGATCGGAATATAAACAATTTTTTTACCAAATCGACGCGCAAAACTTTTTAATTGGCTTCTAGGTGGCGTACTCGCCACATAGACGATAATAGGCTTAACCGCGTAATCTATTGCAGCCATCAAAAGAACTTCCGATTTGAAACGGCAATCAAAATAATCTGGGTCAAACCAAATATTGCGCATTCTTCTTGGAGGATAGGACATCATAAATCCTCCATACTCACAGCGACTTATTCCGGGCCCTACAACATGATGAGAAAGAGAGGTTGCATAAAAAGACATGTCCGACTCTTGTTGATGTTCTCCAATCCATGTCGTTCGCCAAGGATATTTTTCTTGATAAGGTTTACCCTCTTCAGCCTTATCTTCATCAAAAATCAAACAAATTGAGCCCACTCCTGCCGGAGGTTTTCCCTTTGTTTTCACAAATAATTTTCTTTCATGCCAATGACGAATTGTTTCTTTGGTATCTATTCCATCTTCAATACTAGAAGAAAAAGGAATCGTGCGAGCCCCTTCTTCAGCTAAAATTTGACAACCTTTCTTTTTCAAAAAATCACCAAATTTTTCAATAGCAATATCTTCTGGAGGATATGAACAAATACTAAAAGGATTCGGCGGGGTAAAACGAAAAGAGGACCGATCTTTACGAACTTTTGGAATAGAATTTTTTCGCCCTTTCTCTTTGAGGTAAAAACGAATTTGTTTGCTATAACCCCAAACATCTTCAATAGAAAGATCTAATTCAGGAAGATTATCAATATTTTTAAGAAAAGGATAAAAAGTTGCTAACTCCCAAACTTCATAAGCATAGTTATTGTCAACACACCCTTTAGCAGAAGATAAAATTTTATAAAGATCAGGCATTAACTGCCCTCCGACTAATGCATAGTTACGCACAAACTTCATAATATTGCGTAAGTGATAACCAGCAAAAAAATTACCTGTGCTTTCCACATATTTTTCAGAGGCCTCTTTATAAAGCTGCAAAATAACTTTTTGCCGATCAACGAATTCTCCATCGAGAAAGTTTTCTCTCATGGTTTCATATTTATAAGAAAGATACCCCCATTCAAATAAGATGTCTCTTGCAGATTCTGGCGTAAGCGTACAAAGTTCAATAATGCCTCGATCTGCATGATAAACTTCCGGGAAAGAACGATTATCCACTAATTTCAACACTTGAGAAAGATGCGCCATTCCCCCTACAAACAAAATACGATCATATCTAAGAGATAATTCTTTTAAACGACGTGCCATATAGATTTCTCTTTCCTGATCTAAATGATTAAATGGCTGTCGATTTTCTTTTCGTGCTTGCTCATAAATATTATAGTAAGCTTTTAAACCTATTCGATGAATCGCATACGGATCGGGAACTTGTTCGTGAATATCAGGGTAGTGATCAACGTCTAAATCGATACAATAGGCGGGAACTTGATGCTCCATTGAACTTCGCAGTGCTTCAAAAATAGGGTCACATGGCTCTGCCATAAAATAAACAGGGTCATGATCTTGGTTATAGGTTAAGACAACGCTAATGTCTGGTAATCGAGAAGCTGCGTGTAACATTTTAACTTGCATTGTCTCAGGTAATTCAACAGCGACGCAATCTGGTTTAAGCGTATCAAAAGCCCATTTGACTTGCGTAGCCATTTCCATATTATAATGAATAATAGGAACAGCGTAAATATGTCCTTTTTGAAGATAAAATAAATCGTTTGTGAGCATAAGACCTCTAAAGCACGTATATTAAAGCTTCATCTCCCAGGGTCATTAAAATAGCCTCCCGCAATAAATTTTCAATATTCCCACTATTACCATTTAAGCTTTTAATTCGTTTAGCAGCATAACGAGCAATGTTAATTCCGTCTCGGATCGTATAATTTTCACGGTTTGTATGAGCTTTTTGTAGGAAATTGACCACGTATTCCATGATGTATTCATCAACGAAGGGAAGATTTTCTCGAAGTATCCGGCGTTCCTCTTCTGCTTCAGGAAAATCGAGATAGATTTGTGGTTGAAGGCGGCTATGGATATATTCTGGAATTTCAAATGTTGAAGCATCATCGTTCATTGTCACGCAAATACGAAATTCTGGATGAGCTGAAACCTTTAAACCGGCAACTATGGACTCGATATAGCGGCGTGTATCTAAAAGAGGGGCTAAAGAAGCCCATGACTTTTCACTCATTCGATTCGCCTCGTCTAGAATACAGACACCTCCTCGAATCATGGCTGTTACTAGAGCCGAAGCTACATATCTTATCCCCCCACCTTGATCAACAACAGGAGTAATTAATAAATCTTCTGGACGGGTGTCCATTGTACATTGGAAAATATAAACAGGCCTGTTGATTTTTTTTGCTGCAGCATATGCCAAAGTTGTTTTACCAACCCCTGGTTTACCAATCAAACGGGGATTGAGTGGAATATCATTTTTATCAATCACTAACCAAGCAGCAAGTAACTGTTCCATAACATCTCTTTGACCAATCCATTCAAACTTAAATTCATCAGGAAACCCTAAAAAAATTTCAACTCCTTGAATTTGTACGCTGCTTTCATGCTCGCTTGGAAGAGAATATGCCATTTTTAATCCTATAATTAATTAGGTAAATGATAAAAAATTTGATCTTGTAATTCTCAAGGTGTCGCGGCTTTTTGAGAACCGTAAATTAGACCAGCTTTAGCAATATTTTCACGAGCATGAGGAAAAAGAGTTTCGATTTCGATTAATAATTGGTCTACTTGTTTACGCATCGAATTTTGCCCGACGGGACAACGACACATAATTCTTGCAAAACCCTGCTGTTGTGCAAAAGTTCGAATATTTTTCTCTGCTATGTAAATCAACGGTCGAATAATTGTCACACCATATTCTTGCATGTGAATTTTTGGAAGATTACCAGCAAATTCAGCTTTATGCAATAAATTCATCAGAACAGTCTGTGTATGGTCATCACGATGATGACCAAAAGCAATCGTCGTAATCCCCAAACTTTTGGCAGCTTCAAATAAAAGCCGTCGCCGTTCTCTCGAACAACTGTAGCATTCCAATGTTTCTAATTTTTGAGTTGAAATTCGGGTCGTTAATTGAACTCCGATTTCTTGACACATTGCTCGTAAATGATCTTCATTGACTCCAGCCCCACATGAAAATTCTCCAGATACATGAATTGCATGAATTTCTAAATTTGGAAATCCTCTTCCAGAAATAGCCTTTAATAAATAAAGAAGCGTTAAACTATCTTTTCCCCCACTCAATGCGACAGCTATTTTAGAAACATCTTTGAGCATCTCATAGTCAAATAAAGCCTTTCGAAAAGTACTTTCTAATTTTTTTCCTAAAGAGGTCCAAGGGGATTGAGCAATTGGAACAGTCATAATAATCATTTTTGTAATTGTTTTAAAAAATATGATTAAATTATACTTAGTTTATTAGATAACGTAAAGTTTACAATCATGATTTAATAAAAAAATGTGAAAGCAAATTTTATAATATTATACATAATTGTTTAATTCTCTTATGTATAATTTAGGCTTCGAAAAAAGAGGATATATGTCATCAGAGAAAGCTGGAAGAAATGATCCTTGTCCGTGTGGATTAGGCAAAAAATATAAAAACTGTTGTATGCAAAAAGAACAACAAAAAAACCGTACTCAAGTCACTTCATTAGGAAAACGTAAATTTACTGCTAAAGTTCTCAGCAGCGGCGGAACACAAAAAAGTGTAGAGCAGCCACAACAAGAGCAGCAAAAAGCAGCTATAGATTATTCAACATTAATGGAACGCTCTTTTGGTAATGCCATTCATAACGAAGAAAAACCCCCTGTTCCTTCGAATTTCGATCAATATTTAATCAAAAAATCTGATTCGAATTCCCCTATAAGTTAACTATACATCGGCTTCAAAAATCTTTTTGAGGTCGATTTTACTTTTTCATTAAAAAAACATTGTCGATAAAAAACTGTTTTTGCTATAAATATCCCTTCGTTCGCTGGCATAGCTCAATTGGTAGAGCACCCGACTTGTAATCGGACGGTTGTGGGTTCAATTCCTACTGCCAGCATTTTCCCATTATTGGGGGTGTCGCATAGTGGCAATTGCAAGGGACTGTAAATCCCTCGACTTCGGTCTCCGTTGGTTCGAGTCCAACCGCCCCCATCCTTTTTGGCATTTCTTATAACCCACTAAGGTAGTAAATAGTTCACAAGTATCTAGATAGATTTTTACCGTCTAATTTTAAGTTCTGAAATACGAAATGCAGAAGTTGGCGTTTTTCATTCACTTCAGAACTTTCAAAGATTTCCCTAGCTCGAGCGGCCTAAGTTCATCACCATATTAGCCGAGACATAGAAGTTGTGATCTGCCTTTTCATGAGTGCCATCTGCTCAATGATTTCTGCCTGGCGAGTTTTATAGTCTTTAACCTTATCGAAATACATCTTCTCGTCAATAAGACCATCGAGTTTATCGTCGTACATCTGGTTAATTCGCTTTTGGATGCGATCTTGTTCTCTCTGCAAGGCCGTTAAGCTTTCTGTATGAAAAAGACTTTCGGATTCGTGAATTTTCTTAAGATAGCTTGTCACCTCTGCAATCTACTCTTCACTTAAGGCAATATGATCAAAATACTGAGATAGGGATTCAACCAATAGCTCTTCACGAATATAAACTTTCTTACAAATCCCTTTGGCATTGGTGCAGCTATAGTAAATATAGCCTTTTTTTGGATTTCGGGTGTAATTGTACAACCACAATGAACGTAAGTAATCATGCCTCGTAGAATGAAAGGTTCACTAATTTTTTTATAGTAGATTCCCAAAAGAAGACCTGCAAAAGCTGCACTTAGAGAAAAGATTAGGCGAGAGTTACCAATACAACGAGCAGCAATGCGTATTTGCCATTCCTCTAAACTTCCTAAAGAATGAAAAATAGGCAGTCCAATATGCGGACCTAAAAACAGAACCTTTTCACCAGCCGGTTTTCCTATAGACCCTTCAGGAAGAACATAAAACTGGCCATGCCATCCTGTTCTATCGATAGTTCTTACACGATCAATTGGATCCCATGACAAGAGATAGCGTGTTAATAAATCTTTTGCTTTTCGATCCTCTCCTATTTTCAAACCCCATTGATAAAAGTGTTTTTCTTACTTCACTACCATCTCCAGCAAGAAGTTCTTGTGGCAGCAGCCGATCATGAATCTTCCCATCTGGATCAAGGAATTGGAGCTGTTTAGAATAATTTTCATGGCAATCATTGCGCGCATAAGCAAGTACGTGCATTGGGGCGCATACAAAGATTTTTTGAATGCCATCTTGCTTGGGAATTAAAAACCAGACACCTTCTTGATTGATTTCAAATCCTTCTGCAAGTGAATAAGAAATGGCTGTTAATGAAGATTGTTTTTGAGACATTGTTTTACCTTTCTGTTACTTTTTTATTGATCTTCATAGATCCATAACTTTAGCAGCCTTATCGCAAATAACCTTCTCGATCTCTTTACTTAAAAAGGGTTCTGTTGGATGGAAAATCGTCAGATTTTGCTCGCCAACTTTTCGAGTAGGGCAAGTGATTCTATAGCCAGTTCCATCGCGTCTTTTATGAACGCCTATTGAACTGACATAGAACTGATGATCAATCTCCACGCTTGCAAATGCTATCAGGCCATTTTGTGGCTTGATCAGGAGAAGCTCCTCTTTGATTATGCTCATAAAGCTCCGGATGATTACGTTTGTCTATTTGGAGAAGCAGATCGAAAAAGGCTCCAAGACGGCAGGAATTAACTGCTGCCAATGATTCAGCAGAAAAATTCTTTTCTGACGGCATGTGAGCTTTAAAATTGCTTTCTTCCATGCCCTAATTTTAGAAAAATCTAGAGAAGATGTAACGACGCCGAACAGCGTCGGAATTCCGGGAAAAGCTCTCGAGAGAAGGAGTATTAAGTAGCGGCTAATTTGTCGGAAAAACGCCGGAAATTTCCTATCCGAAGTAGGATGAAGTACGGAAATAATGGGGCGTGTTGAAAGATGGATAGTGCTTCTTTGAATTTTTAATGGAAGAGAGCTCTAGAACCACTGAAGCGTTAATTGAATGATCGATTTCACTGAGGCTGACGACTGAACCGCGGCAAATTTATTACTAGGGAAAAATAACTTTTTCAATTCTTTTTTGATTTCTAATTCTCCCACGGTATGCAACAAGGTGGGAAACTCGATTATTGAATATTCTTCCGCATCTAATAGTAATTTTAAAAAATCGTAGGCTCTGGCAACTCTCTGCAAGCGCTTAATAAGAAACTCACGCTTTTCACTTTTCTCACTAGAAAATGCGCTATGATCCAAAACTGGTCATCATTGTCTAAGAACAGTTCTAACGCCTTAAGACATATTTCAGAATCTACAACTATTGTCTGCATGCTTGCAAGTCGTTCTAAAAAGAATAAGCCACAATTTTGAAGCGTTTCAGAAATTTTAAGCTCTTGGAATAAATTAGAGATGTTCCGTTCGAATGCATCATTAGTTGTTAAGCTGCCATTTTTTGTCCATTCAGCCCATTTTAATAAAACATCCCACTTGCCCCAAATGGAGGTAGCTCGTTACCCTGAAAGAATTTCAATATCTTTACATTTTTGGAGATAAGTAGAAAAAATGAGGACGATATTTAAATGAACAATCTCTTGTAACTTCACGCAACTAAGAATGCAATACTTTGAGATGAAGACATTTGTATCTTCTTGAGCGAGAATTCGTAAAATAGCAACGAAACCTGTATAGTACTTACTGTAGAGTGACTCTAATTCAAAAAATAGATTTTCTATTTTTTCGCGATCAAGTTTAATTTTTTAGTAATTCATCAATTGAATAACTTGCCTTGTGCTTTCTACCAATCATTTTTTGAATTCCTTTGAGACATTTTGCCCCTTCTCTAAATAACTCTTTTAGATTTTGAATTAAAGGAGCATGAGCAGCTTCCTTTTGCTCATTTATCGAATCAAAAATTTGTATAGTTGGAGGATTGGTTCGGATAAACTCTATAAAGCTAGAGAAATCAGCGATCCAATCACGAGAAAAAGGTACCCCTAGCCTTTTTAGACGCTTGGCAAGCAATTCGCTTACATCTTTCATAATTTTTTTACTTAATCAAATCCAGAGCAGATTGTATTATCTGTTTTTAAAATACTCCTTGATTCCTTCATAATAAGCCTGAGCAACCGCTTTAACTCTTTTGGGACAAGGGATATTCTCAACAGGAGTGTCAGCTTCTGACAGTTTATAAATTTCATCTTGGTTATTTTGGACGAGTGTTTCACCATAACACACAGGGCTATGGACAAGGCGTGTTAAAGCTAGATTGCGACTATAAATACCTGGTTTTTGAATTAAACATGCGCTATCTATATAGGATGTTTTTTCATATTCAGAGATGAGAGGGATACCCAACTGTCTGATAAACTGTCCAGTAACATACTCGCTTAACTTAAGCGATTCATTAATTTGATTGGTAACAATTAAGCGCAAAAACTCATAACGATCTCTAATGGTATTTAACTCGTCTGCGCCAAAAGCACCTGGAATAAATGCTAGATTGTAGTTAATTTTAGTAAGAAGACTTTTGTTCTTTTTTTCCTCATCAGTTAAATGAGAATTATAATGAATAACAATTGTAACATCGGGAGAAAATTCATTGATTATTTTAGCACGCTCTTTCAAGTCTTCTCTGTTATAATAATTACGAAAAACTTGAGATAGGGAGGAAACATTCTGGATAAGGTCAGAATGTATTTTTATCCATTCAAAAAAGTCTTCTTTGATTGCTCCCTGCCCTATCCCAGAACGCGTAAGTAGAACCACAGCGCCCTCGTTCTCCAGCAAGCGTTGTAGCTCAAGAGCCGTCAAATAGGTGAGGTCTCCTTCATGAAAACGAATAGGTTGATTGTTTTTTGTCATCTCTGCAGGAATAGCTACATAGCGTTCTTCCAACTCAGCAAACGACCCTCCAAAATGCCCTGGATCTATTGCGATCCTTATATTCTTCAGACCATTGTATGTGCTATGCTTATTAGGAAGAATCGGTGAATTCGTATTTAATTTTAAAATGTAGTCTATTTGTTGATGATCTAAATCACCAATATAAAGAACTTGAGGAGTAAGGCGATAAAATCTTTTAATCGCTTCATTTTTTTCTAAGTAAGTTTTTATTTCCCATTCGATTTCTTTAGCTGTTAATCTCGATTGGTAAGAGTCAAAATCGTGAAAATCACACCCAAATGAGCTTTGTGATATTAAAATAAAAAAAATAAAAAAAATGCAGCGAATTAAATAAATTTTTATTACTCTTTCTAGTTTTTCATTAAGATAAATGGTAGATGAATATTAAATTTAGACCAATCAAAAGTCCTGAATACGTCTAGCTGCCCCATTCTTTTTGGCATTTCTTGTAGTTTATAATGTCAAAATCGTTTGCACTAATATTATAAAAAGACTTTGCTGTTTAATTTTAAGTTTTAAAACATAAACTTCGAAAATTGATGCTTTTCGTCTACTTTATAACTCCAAAAATTTCCCTAGTATGAACCGCCAAGCTTACAAATATGTTAGTCAGTTATATAAAATTTTTGATCTGATTCTCATCACAAGCAAAATAGATTGACTTCAGCTACAATTAATTTTGCTCTTTATTAAGTTTAGAAGCTCGCGTAATCAACTATTTTTTCCTCCAGCTCTTAACGGAAAGAATCTTTCCAGCTAAAAGACCCTTTTTTTTTCATGAACAACTCAAGGGTTTTAGGGCTCATGGCCAGCTCCTCTTTCATCTCTTAATGAGCGCCTTTTTAGCCGCGGCCCACTTTCACCCAAATTTAACTCTTGATCAGCATCCATCTCGTATTCATGGATATCATTCTCATTTTCTTTTTTTTCTTGGTAAATCATTTTATCAAAAGGTAAAAAGGGTTTTTCGTGTTGATTCTTCTTAGTTTTTTCATTTTGTCCATTTTCTAACATTGATAAATCTTTTTGAAAAATTTCATTATTTTTGTTTTTATGTTCCTTATTTGTTGTCATATTAGCCTCTCTTTTTATTCCATTTATATTAAATAAATTCGCATTTATAAATTAAATATCTCAATTTAAAATGATCACTATTAGATGAAAAAACTGGTAATAGAATATTTTCCTATGCGCTCTCGTGAAGCTTATTTGCAACGAAGTTCTCTTCGTTCAGGGACATTTTCATAAGGTTTTAATGTCTTACCTTAAATCCGTCATATTTGAACAATAGTAAATAAAACATGTTTAAGACTTATAGGCTGCTAAATTTTAAGATTAAAAAAGGCCATTTTTCTTCTATAAATCGAGCAATAGGTCTTGATTCTTGAGCAATGGCATACAAGCTCATAAGATCTTCATTCAAGAGAGAAGTTTTTTCTTCGGCTGAGCATTTTTGATAAACGTGAAACATTAAATCGATAAAATTTCTAGCGTCGCTTACTCGATATTGTTTAATGGCCTTATATGTACATTCAAATAGCTCTATCCATATTTCTTCATCAGATTCTTCACGTGCGAGCTTGTTAATGTATTTATTAACGATATAGGGCTGGTAAAGACAGCGTAAAACCCAGAAACGGTGAAATAAAATAGCAAAAATAATAGCTGTCACCATCGCGATAAACAGTTGGCTTAAATATATATTTTTATCCAACATGTGCTGAAGAGCAATAATCAGGAAACAAAAAATAGAACATGACATTAAAACATAAATACCAAAATGAGCTAGAGGAGTATTGAAAATTCGGGAATAAAATCCAGGAGATAGTTTTGCCTCGACTGTTTGAAAAGGGACCATTGTTAAAAAGACAATAATACCAAAAATAGATATGGAAAAAAAACCTAAATCAAAAAATTTTTCTATTTCTATCTGTGGAAAAGGAAATCCTGCATAGCTCAGACCAATAAATATTAACCAAATAATTCCCGTAAAAAAAACAGTAGATAAATAAAGAGCAATAAAATTAGTAGATCTAAATTGTACGACTTTTTGAGGTGATTGCATATTAATCTCCTTAAATTTTTTCTAATTATCGCCGACATTCCAATAAAGACCTAAATTAAGACTGTTTATTTTTGGTTTTAAAATCAAGAGTTTTAGTACTTAAAATAAAAATTTGAATAAATATTATATGGGATATAAATTTTTATTTATTTAACTAAAGAACCAAATTTTTTAGTTTGGTTTTTACAATCCTGGCTACTTCCCCATTTTCTTCCAAAAAAGTTGGCAAAGTTCTAATTGCAATTATAGAAATAATAATTTTTGCGATTTTCACTACTCTTTGATCTTTTTCAATCAAATACAAGCACTTTTCTTCTCTGGAAAAAATATAACTTTCGTATGTTGTTTAGAGCTACAAATTTTATCTACCTTGTGCAAAGGGCTAAAGTATTAGATGACTGAGTCTATTGCATTATTAGGCAGGCTTTAAAGCCTTTATTGATCAATTTTTAAAAAATTCTTAAAAGTTCGATCTACTTTAGAAAAAGTTGTCTTTAATGCTAAAATATCCCAATTCTTTTTACTCAGCATTTTTAAATCACAACTTCAAATAACTCTTCATTATCAAAAGTGCTTGCCAGAACTTCTCTGCCTAATATTGTTTTTTGATGCAATATTGTAAGGTATTCAGTATTAATCTGCCGAAGTTTGGGACAATTAATTAGTATTGTATCTCTTTGCAGCATAGATTTAATGGATTTTGTGAATGCATATTTATCATTATCCGTATGCATAAAATTACAGATATTGCTCAAATAAAGAGTGTCGATGGCAATGTTATTGTGATCTAGAAATTTTCTAATACCAGCAAACTTTTCAAAATTCGTGATGTCTTCGGTAATAGCAATAAGATGTCCCTCAGAAACTAGTTTTCTAATGAAAAGATATGATTCCTCACTTTGTAGCCAACTCCCTTCTCGAGATAATTCTTGCTCAATTTTATCTGTCGGCAAGCCTTGCTGATCCGTATGAAAAAATAAATTTTTCTCTTCTTCCTGTAAAGAATTAAGGTAATCAATCATGCTCTGCTTAAAAACTTTTCTAGTATTAGAAGCATTTATGATATCAATCGTTTTTTTTATGAAGGCAGCATTTTTCGGATTAAAATCGACAATCAGTCCATAGGTAGACTTTCTTTCACATATCATATCGAAATTATGCCAGGTCGCACATCCGATATGAATTGTTTGCTTCTCATTTGCTTGAGGTGCCTCTCTGAGCCGTTGATAAGTTGCTGCTAAATTAGTTTCATTAGTCGTGATATAGATGCCATAAATTTGCCCCTGCACATGAGAGTTATTGAAGCTGGCAAGTTTTTCGGATATGGGTTTTTTTAAAAGGATTTTTTTGCCAATAAAATAAGTTTTTCCTTGATCTGTAAGTTTCTCGTAGTATCTATTTGCCGCTTTAAAAGGATGATAGAGCCAGCCAATAAAGAAAAAAGCTGCCCAAGCAGCTATTTTTCTAGAATTATTTTTTTGATATTTCCAAGGAAAACAAATCAAATGTGTGCATGTGCTAATAGCTTGAATCAATGACATATATAAGCCTACAAAGTAATAATAAAGATAACCATTTTAATATATTACTCATAATAATAAATAACCTATAAAAAAAAGATTTTTGTCAGCTGTTATATAGCCTGGTAAATGTGATTTTAACTCTCAAACGTCTCAGTTGAGTATACATCGTCATTATAATTATTATATTTACTATTTGAGATTTTGAACTGCTAGATATAGGGTGAATCGCACGATTATATTTAATTTGGGAAAACGCCTCAGTTATATCTAACTTAGCAGTAATAATTGTAAAATTTTTCCTAAAATTCCTTTCGTAAGTACATGTCTACATCGCTTTATCATTTAACTGAGTATTATGAACAGAGTTCCTTGAAGTACTTATGCAAGAGATGTCATTTGCACCGTTATTGTATTGATAAACCTTCAAATTCAAGAGAATGATTAGGAGAGATTTTAGAACCCGATAAAATCTTAAGCGACGGTAGTGCTAAATAGGTAAGGCTATTTCAATAAACTGATCTAATTTGATAGATTAATTATTCTAATTCAAGCGGAGAAGAGTAATGAAATGTACGCACTGCGGCTCAGATTTGGTAAAGAAGAATGGTTATACAAGACATGAAAAGCAAAATTTTCGCTGTTTAGAGTGTGGCAAATAGTGGAGCGAAAACAATGAAGCTAAAATCATTAACGAACAAACAAAGGAACTTGTCAGAAAAGCTCTTTTAGAAAGGGTATCTCTTAATGGAATTTGTAGAATTTTTGATGTAAGTATGCCATGGCTGCTAGATTTTATTAATTTCATTATCAATGATTTGCCTGAGGATTTAAATGCACAAGTCACATGTTGTGAGAAAGATGAATTGGAAGTGGCTAAACTTGAAGTAGATGAGCTATGGAGTTTTGTAGGAAATAAGAAAAATGATCAGTGGTTATGGCTTATCTTGCATAAAAAAAGTCGTCAAGTGCTTGCTAGGCAAGTGGGTCCTCGAGATAAAAAAACCGCTGAGCTTCTTTTTGCAAAACTACCCGAATCATTAAAAAA
>NZ_BASL01000623.1:0-7945 GCF_000648255.1 Candidatus Protochlamydia sp. R18
CCATAACCTAACTCCCTAGATTGATAATCCTTCAAATACTCCATTGCTTTTGCAATGTCCTTGTCCTGAGATCCTTTATCACCACCGCAAAGAAGCAAGATGACTTTGTTTCCAATCTTTCCATAATAAATCCTAATGCCCGGGCCGTAATGAATCCGAAGCTCATGTACTCCCTTTTGCAAGGTTTTACAATCTCCAAAATTCCCAAGCTTCAATCGGTCTAACCGGGTTAAAATTTTAGCCCGTGTATGGATTTCTTTGATTTCCTTGATCCAAATCTCAAAGGGTCGTTTACCATTAGCCGTTTCGTAGATTTCAATATCGATCTCTTCCATATAGCTTATTGTATCTTTTAGGATACAATAATTCAAGTAAATTTTAACCTATAAATTTTGAGAATTTCGCCAATATCTCGAGAAACAATTTTTGAAAAAGAAAGAACAAAGGCAGGCCTAGCTTCTGCTAGCGCTCGTGGACGAAAAGGTGAAGCTCCTTTTAAAATGACTAATGCAAAGCTTAGACTAGAAATGGCAGTTATGAGTGAGCAGGTTTTCCCTTCTTTAAGTGGCAATGATAAGCTTCAGAAGGTATCACTTTTCGATGCTTAGCTAATGGCCATTGAGGTTGTTTTGGTTTAAGTCTTTTCAAATCAGAACAAAGTTTATAGAGTACAGCTTGGATTGATTTTGGAAGAGCTTTAATTTGTTTTTCCAGTCGTTTCGATCGCTCAATCTTCTAATTGCATATAAAATTAATCGAAAGCGATTAAAAAATAAGTAAGAATCGATTAAACTTAAATGTAAGTTTTTTAGTTTTTAATCTGAAAATGCTTTAAGTCTACGAGGCTATATGATAGCAAAACAAACGGGCTGTAAGAAATCTAAAGTTTTAAAACGTGCTAACACCATTTTAGAAACCTATTCACATGTAAATATATTGCAAAGCCTAGGGATGCCAAAAGGGTTAGCACAGCATCAATAAGATCTTAGCAATAGCTCTGAACCAAATGCTATAAGGTCACCAAAGCTATCAAATGCGCTATACACCTCAGACTTAAAAATTTTCTTAGAGCCAACCTTTTTTTAGTTTAAGACGTTTGTTCTTCTTCCATTTTGATTAACCACTGAATGGCTTCGCAAATCATTTCAGACTTTTCTGTTTTTCGCCCTTTCAACATTCGAGTTGCATAAAGGTCATTAAAAGCTTTGTAAATGTCTTCAGTTAGATTAAAAGTCATTTTATAGGTCGGGCTTTTTTGTGTTTGCTGTTTTGCTGTTGGAAATGCGTTTGTTTGCCCAGCTATTCGTGATCCTTGCCTAATATCCGAATGGGATTCCAGCTTTCCATTTTGATGTATGTTTGCTTGGCCAGTTTTATGCATAACTGTTTTTCTACTTTGTTGGATAAATGAATTGCTGGTAAAATGGAAATCTGGATTATTGCTAAGATGTTCTGCAGGCTGGATGGATGGTTTACTTTCCATTTTCCCATTTTTATGTTTACCCATTTCCCCAACCGATTCATTATCATACATTTCATCTATTGATAATTTAGTTTTTTTCTTAATTTCACTAATTCCTGACATGTGCACCCAACCTTTCCATTAATTCATTTGTAAAGTCATGATATGCTTTAGGATCGAAATCGAATGTCGCTTTAGCTGCTTCTTGCGATTCCTTTAACTTAACGTTTTCAAGAATGCGTGTATAAAAGACTTTTTTGATAAAATGAGGTAAATCTCATATAATAATTGTAGCAAATCAATAGAAGAAAAGATAAGGAATAGCCAATAAACCAGTTACAAATTGCCTGAAAGGCTAAGAAGGACTCGAATTATTTTAAAATATTCTCTCAAAACGATAAAAATCATGGATGCTCAGAATGACAACAAGAGTATAATTGATTTCATCCTTTTAAGGATATTAGACAGCTTAAAGGAAGAATAAATATTTGGTACCGAGTCTTTTTAATTAGTAGGCTCTTCCTCTTCTATTTAAAAAAAGGGAAGAAGGATTATTTTTTGGACACCCAAATGAATGGATCGTAAGAATATCAGCTAGTTGCTTGGTTTTATGGATGCCTATTTTGAAGGGTTAATGACAGATCTTCTGGTTTAAAAGATTTGCATTTTGTGCCCCAGATATCTGGTTATTCTATCACATTTTTATCCAAAAAAACTTATAACCAACCGTATCATCAAAAAACTTAAAGTTATACGAGCTTCACTCATGATATAGTTAAGCGGGCTGACTACAGCAGAGTAGCCTTTTGAAGCAACTCAGTGTAACACTGTTTGATTATATGTATCTACCATGCCATATAAATCTGAAATTTTCCTATCAATTTTAATTATTTTTGATCGGTGTATAAATATTGTAGAAAAATTGATTGTGGATAACTGTTTACTTACATTTTTTGCCCGAAGAAGTCATCTTTGTATGAACTTAACTTACTGATGATCAATCTAATTGAAAATAGAATTGATTTAGATTTAGGTCTCCTTTCTATGACGTTTTTTCCGCAAATGTTGAGAGATTTCTCAAACATATGATATCTTAGAAAGATTCAGATGGCTTCTAGCATTTCAAAAGGTGCTTTCTAATAAAGGTGCCAGTGAAATTCGCCCGTAAATGCACCCTAGGTAATTTTATTCAATCAAATCGCAGTCTAAAACCTATTCTCCCAATAATTTAGGCTTATGTGTGATACCATTCTTAGACAGGATTTATTTAAACCATGAAATTGATATTGCTTAGAAAAATAAGCAAATGAATTTTACTTAAATAACTTTTCTATAGTTATTAGAGGCAAATATAATGACATTGGTTCATCTTTATAAGGTATAAACCCGAAATGCTCATAAAACATTTTTGCTTTCTCATTTTTAGCATCTACAATGACAGCATGAGCTGCTATTGTATAAGCAGCCTTGCTTATTCGCTCAAGGGCATCAATTAAGAGAATTTTTCCTACATGTTTTCCTTGAAAACTGTTATCGACAGCTAATCTTCCTATTCTTGCTGCAGGAATCGGATAACGGGGAAGGTTCGAGCTATGTTTTTCTGGGACATTCTTAAACTCAATGCTAGCCATGCTAATAGTATAAAATCCTATGACTTGCTCATTTTCAAAAAAAACAAAGGTTTTACCTATTCCTTTTTTATGATTTGTTTTAGCAAAGCGTTTTAAATATTCATCCAGTTCTTGAATTCCACAAGAAAAGTTTTTATATGCACTTGGTTTGACGTCATCAATGGATTTTGTTATTGGCATTAGAACGTTTTATCTTCAGTAAAATTTCGATATACTTTAAGAGCCTTTTTCAAAGCCTTATTGGGTTTTGGTGGATTTTCAAGAGCCTGTAAAAATGCATTGCTATCTTGATCAGACAATACAAGAGAATCTCTTTGCTTTAATATTTCAGCAGACCGCTCCAACATAGTCAGGCGTAAAAAAGTCGATAAGTTCATACCTACAAAATTGGCAGCAGCTTCCATTTTTTGTCTTTCTTCGTGATTAGTTCTAAATTCTATACGATCTTGTTTCATACATACCTCCATATATTTATTGTAATATATTGTACGGTATCTGTACAAACAAAATAAATTCTGATCAACTGAAGTTTTGGATTGAATAATTTTCATTCAAAACCTGGCATGCTCACAATTGTTGAAATTAATTATTTCCTCTCCAAGCTTTTAGAAGCTAATCTCGATTGCCAATTTTCTGGTATTTTGTGCAATCTTAGAAACCGTAAATTGGTTTAGTACTAATATATTCTTTCTAAATACCAACAATTTGTGACCTACTCCTTAATAAAATCTTTATGTTAAGAAACGTGTGAAAAAATGAATAATTATTTGGAGAAGTTGTCTAAAATAACTATATAAAAATTTTTATCAGGCTTGCCGGTTGCCTTGTCGCCTTTTTACGAACTTTTTTTATCTTTAATGTGATATAATTAGAAAATACTATTTGTAAAAAATTATCTCTCTGCTGATAGACGATGTTCAATCTTGAGGAGTTTTGAAAGTTTTTTAGCAATTTTTCCACCTACCATACATTTATCATTCTCAATTTTAGAAATATCGTACTGGCTTATGTTGCTTCTTTTCTGCCAAACTCAACTCAAGTCATTTCGATTCCAATGGAGTACATAACTAAATTCGCTAGCGAATCTTACCGATTTTATTAAGTTAGTTCTTTTAGCCATTCAGAATTTAAAATTTCAAAAATGCGCACAAGTCTAAAAAATAAGTCCATGAGTACAATACATTTAGTTATCTGGACGGAAATTTGGAATATTATGAAATCATTCCGAGTTCCATTTTTTTAGATCAAACAGAAAGCAATTTCATGCTTATTCCCTACAATTGTCGAGAAAAAGTTCGTTCTGTTGTGGGAAGTCGAAAAGCTTCGTCCTATACATTTCGCTTCCTTCTTTTTTAAGTTATCAATATGAAATGATGCGGCGTTCTAACCATCAGGAAGAAAAGAAAGTCTTTAAAATCAATTGCAATTGGAAAGATATTGCCATTGCGATAAAAATGCCTGAAACTGTATACAAGCGGAAAAAAGATAAAACATTAAAATTTTGGATAACGCTTACTTTGTGGCAAAAGAATTAGATATCTACAAGATTATTGGCAAGAAGGAGCTGTAGTTACCTTAATTTTTAACGAAAAAAATATTTATCTTCCGAAATGAATTCGACTAAAGAAAAATAGAACAAATAACCCATCAATTTTTAAATAGTGCTCACTTTCTATGGAATTTCTTTAACAAAAAAACTACCCAATGACTCAAAATATAAAATTTCTAAGTTTTTGAAATCTTTTTATCTTCGAGAATTTGAAAACCTATTTCACACCTGGTCCAAAGAAAATATCGCACAAGTAATTGATTGAGGATTACGTCTTAAACTTTGGCATAATTGATTAAGTACTCCAGCCAAAATTAGACAAAATATCGGTGAAGACATGAAAGAATTGAATAATTTGCTATTTGAATAATTGCCTTATTGGTTTACGCTTGCGTAATTTTAAAAATTATTTAATGCTTAAAACGCGAAATTACAGCAATAAAAAACTGTAAAAGAAACGATGGAAAAAATGCCTTGTATTGGGTTCTGGTCAGAATTTTGAATATAGAGATCTGCTCAGTATTCGGAATATAAAGCGCGTTGTAAAGAAACGTGTTTTTGAAGATCACGATTGGTTTTAAAAAAGAAACAAAGAGAAAATTTAAAATGCTGGCGATACTTTTTATAGTGATCATTGCTTTCACTTTTTCATTCACCTGGTGGCATAGACTATTCACTGAACTTGACTACTTTCAAATCGACTACACAAAAGAAACAAAAAAAAGGATGTTATGGGTGATCTTTGGAAACCTTCTAAGCTTAATACTGCTGTTCTATCTCTTACGATCTGTGTTTTTACGCTTAGTACCGTAGCTCCTCTGAGTGCTGCCCCACAACAAGTTAATCTTAACCTTAATGATCTTGGCTTTGCCTTACGCATCGAAAAGCTTGTTGAGAAGGTGAATCATTACCGCAAGAAGGGCGACAGCAAAAAGCTCATGGAAACCATGTTCGATATGAAAGCTGAAGTCGAGGGCTACACTGGCCAGAAAATTAATCTTGATAAGACTATTGATCAGATAGAACAACGAGTCAAAAATCAAGGTGGAAAGGTCGACAAAAAGGTTATCAAAGAGCTCAAGAAAGACTTTAAAAAACAGGAAAAGAGAACTAACCATAAAGCCCTCTATATGGCTAACTGTATGGAATTTGATTTACCTTACCACGCCGAAGATGAACAACTTCTCTTTGATAATCATATCAACCTGGCTAAGCATAGTCATGGTGACAAAGGTGATGAGATATGTGTACCATTACGTGTCACTATCGGCATTACAGTAACTCTTTGCGGTCTATTCCTTTTGTTCGTTCCAATTCCAATATGCAAACAATATGCCCCTTATGTTATCGAAACTGGTCTTGCTTTCTTAGTTGATGAAGGAATCACTCAATGGGAAGATAAAGACAAAGATAAAAAATGAAAGAAAACAAAATATATCCCATAAATGAGACTATTTTAGGTAAAGGATATGATCATGGAAATTCTAGCAATTTTGTATCAGAAAAGCGGATCAGCGAAGAAAACAACCACTGTTAATTTTTTTATGTAGATTTATATAAGTAATGTTATTCACGTAAAAATATTCGAGTATGCGAGTCAATACTCTTTTAATTGAAAAACAATTAAATGACTTTTTAATTTGAAAGCTGATTGAAGTACTTTTCTGATTATAGTAGATGAATACAATAGAATTACGGATGTGGTGTAATAGCAATAATATATAAGTATCCACGGCTAGGGCCATAGCAATAAAAGACGCGATATGCTCCAGGCGTTTTATTTTTTTGAGCATATGACGACGCGAAAACTTCCCCATCAAAAGGAGAGGAAATAGCCCCAAATTTGTGAGTATTTAATGAAGGGTGACGCAAATTAATTTGCATAAGACCTAATGTCTTAGCCACAGCTTTGTATTGAGAATTTTTGTCCTTATTGCTTTCTAATGCTAAAAATTGATCTTTCGCCTCAATTGAGTTAAGCAAATTCGGTTTCTCGTATCAAGTTGAAGCTTAACTTGTTTTTGATTAATATATTTTCTCATAGGTTGACCTTTTGCAATGTAACAATGTTGTTACAGCAACATATCACTATTTGAACAAATTCAATAATTATTTATTTCTAGTATTGCAAGTACTTTTATGGGCACCGAAAAGCAATTAAACCTTTGGGATATAGGTACTTCTGTAGAGGAAAATATTTTGTTTTAGAAAGAAATGCACGATTTGAAAGGAACGCAGAACAATCTCCGCCGCGGATTTTTTCAAAGATACGATATAATAAATAGAGAAATTAAATCTCTCAAAGAACAGATCGAAATTTTAAAAAATGAAAAAGCAAAATAAAAAGTCTATTCTAGATTTAGGCATTTTACATTTTTTATGGCGATACGGACTAGTTATATCTAAAAGATTTTTGCTCATTCTTCTTGAGTATAAATCAATTTATCCTGAATTTTAATCAAAATCAAATGGCAAAAGCACCAAAAATTCAAGAATACTAAAAAGTAAAACAGCATTTCATTAAGAATAAATAATTTTTGTATTTTCTTAATCTTTCGATTTTAGGTCGTTGGTTTATTTTCATCGTTTGAAAACTTTTTAAGGTAAAATTCAATAATACAAGTTTTATGGGCTTCTTTTAGGCGGCGTCGATAAACTTTCGTTTGATAAAGTGCATCTATATCTAAAAACTTTTTGATTGTTTCTTTTAAGGTTAAAAAAAACTATACTATATCAACAAATATTTTTAATACTGCTACAGTAAAAACCTAGCAAGTTGAAATCATGACTACAGCTTAAAAGGAAATACTCTTTCTTCTGTTTGGTTAACACGTTGGAAACTGAAACTATCCCGACGCACCTATTTCATCTCTATCGGATCGCTTCCTCTTGTCAAAGGAGCGGAAACACAACACCTCATGGTTACAGGAGAAACGGGTAGTGGTGGCAAGACAAATTGTTTACATCACCTATTAAAGTCAGTGCGTCAACAAAAGCAACGGACAATTATTGTCGATACCACAGGTCTTTTAACGGAGCGGTATTATCGAACGGAGAAAGATATTCTTTTAAATCCCCTAGATTCGCGGGGAGCTCCTTGGCACCCTTGGTTCGAGTGCATAGACAAAACCAGTTATGCGACTGTGGCAGAAAGTTTTACCCCTCAAAGTCTTTCAGATAGCGATAATTATAGTTAGTTGAATTTAAACTTGCATATAAGATATAGTTTGACTTAAAAAAATTATGGCATACTCCAAAGATTTAAGGCAAAAAGCACTCAACTATTTAGAAGCTGGACATTCT
>NZ_BASL01000622.1:0-2387 GCF_000648255.1 Candidatus Protochlamydia sp. R18
CCATAACCTAACTCCCTAGATTGATAATCCTTCAAATACTCCATTGCTTTTGCAATGTCCTTGTCCTGAGATCCTTTATCACCACCGCAAAGAAGCAAGATGACTTTGTTTCCAATCTTTCCATAATAAATCCTAATGCCCGGGCCGTAATGAATCCGAAGCTCATGTACTCCCTTTTGCAAGGTTTTACAATCTCCAAAATTCCCAAGCTTCAATCGGTCTAACCGGGTTAAAATTTTAGCCCGTGTATGGATTTCTTTGATTTCCTTGATCCAAATCTCAAAGGGTCGTTTACCATTAGCCGTTTCGTAGATTTCAATATCGATCTCTTCCATATAGCTTATTGTATCTTTTAGGATACAATAATTCAAGTAAATTTTAACCTATAAATTTTGAGAATTTCGCCAATATCTCGAGAAACAATTTTTGAAAAAGAAAGAACAAAGGCAGGCCTAGCTTCTGCTAGCGCTCGTGGACGAAAAGGTGAAGCTCCTTTTAAAATGACTAATGCAAAGCTTAGACTAGAAATGGCAGTTATGAGTGAGCAGGTTTTCCCTTCTTTAAGTGGCAATGATAAGCTTCAGAAGGTATCACTTTTCGATGCTTAGCTAATGGCCATTGAGGTTGTTTTGGTTTAAGTCTTTTCAAATCAGAACAAAGTTTATAGAGTACAGCTTGGATTGATTTTGGAAGAGCTTTAATTTGTTTTTCCAGTCGTTTCGATCGCTCAATCTTCTAATTGCATATAAAATTAATCGAAAGCGATTAAAAAATAAGTAAGAATCGATTAAACTTAAATGTAAGTTTTTTAGTTTTTAATCTGAAAATGCTTTAAGTCTACGAGGCTATATGATAGCAAAACAAACGGGCTGTAAGAAATCTAAAGTTTTAAAACGTACTAACATCAGCATTATCGGAAGTTAGGACAATTTTTTAGAGATTGCCAAATGTGTACATTACGCTGATTAATTAAATCGTTATCCTATCACCAAATATAATTTATATTATTTAGAATATGATGACTTATTTATCAATACAATTATTTACTATATTTTATAGTCATAAACTTGTTATCTAATAAATTTATTAATTTAATCAAAAGATATGTAGGTTAATGATATGGAAAAAGCAAAAGTAATGAGCTTTGTAGAATTCCGCTAAAACTTATCAGAATGTGTTAACTTAGCAAAATATAAAGGCGAGAGATTTTTGATTACTCGTAATGGAAAAGCCGTAGGTGCTTTTTCCCTGTAGAGGATTTAGAAAAAATTAATGCATTTAATAATGTAATTGCTGACACAGCCACTGATGAGATAAGCTCAGAATTTGAATCCTAAATCAACAAAAGGATTTAAGTTATCTCTAGAGAGCTTTTTTCTTACCGGAACTGCATGAATTAACTGTGATAATATGTATCTTTAAGAAAATTTATTTATATCTTTATTTATTAATAGATTAAATGAAGCTGCTAAAATTTTAAAACGTGCTACTCCTGCATCGGTGAGTTTATTACAGCCAAATAGATCTAGATACTGCAAAGCCGTTAAAGGTGTCAAATGCGCTAATCCATCATCCGTGACATTTATACAGTAGCTTAGATTTAGATGCTGCAAAGCGATTAAGGGTGTTAAATGGGCTAATCCATCATCGGTGAGATTATTACAGCCAAATAGATCTAGATGCTGCAAACCCGTTAAGGGTGTTAAATGGGCTGCTAATCCTGCACCCGTGAGATTAAGGGTCAATATAGTTCAAATATAATCTCCTTAGTTTTTGATCTGAAAATGCCTTAAGTCCACGAGATGATAGAATCAGGAAACAAACGGGTGGAGTTGCCCCTATAAAACCGGACCGCTAGCCTGCCATTTTTAATTTCCTTAAATACTCTCTTGGAGAGAGCATATTTAAAGCCTTATAAGGGGCTTTAGCGTTATAGTCTTCGATCCAAATAGGCAATTGCTGCAAAACAGCTTCAGCACTTGCCAGATTGCCGAAATAAACATCATCTTTTTTAAAAGTTTTGACAAAAGCTTCCGCCATGCCATTACTTTCTGGACTATAAGGTGGCGTGGTTCTAATGGTTAAACCAAGCAGTCTACCAAAATTGACAGTTTCTTTAGCCGTGTAACAGCTGCCATTATCAGAGAGCCATTCAAGAGGTACTCTAGCTTTTGGCTGTTCAAATCTATATTCAATAGTCTCAAGCATCAAATCTCGAATCATCTGCCCATCAATACCTATTGTAGAGGCAATATAACGCATGACTTCTCTGTCACACGTATCCAACGAGAAGGCGACATGAACACGATCACCATTTAAGCATTGAATAGAGAAGCTGTCTGAGCACCATCGTGTATTGCTGTAGAGAGTCTCTACTTTGCCTGTAT
>NZ_BASL01000621.1:0-47001 GCF_000648255.1 Candidatus Protochlamydia sp. R18
TATTTTGAAAGTCATAAAAGTTTAAGAATCAAGTTTAATCTGAAACGTTGATTGTTCGAAAGAACAAGAAACGTGAAAAGTAAAGATGACCAAAGTCATCACAAATTCACTGATCAAAATCAGCGCTTGAGAATAATCTTCACACAAAAATTTAAGTGACATAAGCGATCAGCTTATGTGAGTCGTAACTCATACTTAATTGCTTGAGACTAAAATTTTTTGGTCAAGCTATTAAGGGCTATTGGTGGATGCCTTGGCATTAACAGGCGATGAAGGACGCGAAACCTGCGAAAAGCTTCGGTGAGCTGGAAAAAAGCATTGACCCGGAGATATCCGAATGGAGCAATCCAACCAGAGTAATGTCTGGTTATCCTTAACTGAATCCATAGGTTAAGGAGGCGACACCTGCCGAACTGAAACATCTAAGTAGGCAGAGGAAAAGAAATCAAATCAGAGATTCCCATAGTAGCGGCGAGCGAAGTGGGAAGAGCCCAAACCACTAATTTATTAGTGGGGTTGTAGGACTCATCACAATGGCTAGCGAACTTTAGCAGAACATTTCTGGAAAGTTAGGCGATACAAGGTGAAAGCCCCGTATGCGAAAAAGAGAGCTAGCTAGATGAGCACCTGAGTAGGGCCGGACACGTGAAACCCGGTCTGAATCCGGAGGGACCACCCTCCAAGGCTAAATACTCGTTAATGACCGATAGTGAACCAGTACCGTGAGGGAAAGGTGAAAAGAACCCCTGTTAGGGGAGTGAAATAGAACCTGAAACCAATAGCTTACAAACGGTCGAAGGCCTATGCCCAATAATTTGGGAATGGCTGACGGCGTGCCTTTTGCATGATGAGCCAGCGAGTTGCGTTAAATGGCAAGGTTAAGGGATCTCATTCCGAAGCCGAAGCGAAAGCGAGTCTTAAAAGGGCGTTAAGTCATTTGGCGCAGACACGAAACCAAGTGATCTATCCATGACCAGGTTGAAGCAAGGGTAACACCTTGTGGAGGACCGAACTAGTAACTGTTGAAAAAGTTTTGGATGAGTTGTGGATAGGGGTGAAAGGCCAATCAAACTTGGAGATATCTTGTTCTCTTCGAAATAACTTTCGGGTTAGCCTCGGACAGCCCTTTACAGGGGTAGAGCACTGAATTCACGCGGGGGTCTTACCGACCTACCAAAGGAAATCAAACTCCGAATACTGTAAAGTCGTCCGGGAGATAGACAGCGTGGGATAAGCTACGTTGTCAAAAGGGGAACAGCCCAGATCGCCGATTAAGGCCCCTAATTCTATGCTAAGTGAGTAAGGAAGTGGAGTTTCTAAAACAGTTGGGATGTTGGCTTAGAGGCAGCCATCATTTAAAGAGTGCGTAACAGCTCACCAATCGAGAAACTCTGCGCCGATAATATCCGGGACTAAAGCATAGAGCCGAAATCGCGGGTTTATTCTGTTAAAGAATAAGCGGTAGGAGAGCGTAGTATGCAGCGTCGAAGATGTACCGTAAGGAGCGTTGGAGCGCATACTAGTGATAATGCATGGCATGAGTAAACGATAAAGGAGGTGAAAATCCTCCTCGCCGAAAACCTAAGGTTTCCAGGGTAAAGTTCGTCTTCCCTGGGTTAGCCGGTCCCTAAGCCGAGGCTGAAAAGCGTAGGTGATGGAAAGCAGGTTAAATATTCCTGCGCCACCTAAAACATTGGTGACGGGTCGACGGAGTACGTTAAGCGCGCGGACCATTGGATGTGTCCGTGGGGCAATGAGGTTGGTTAGTAGGTAAATCCGCTAACGGAAGACCAGGTTGTCACTAAGGGAAACCTTCGGGGGAACCGATAGCGTAGCGCAAGGCTTCCAAGAAATAGACTCTAATCGTTGATGGTGACCGTACCAAAACCGACACAGGTGGGTGGGAAGAATATTCTAAGGCGCGCGAGAGAACTCTTGTTAAGGAACTCGGCAAATTATCCTCGTAACTTCGGGAGAAGAGGAGCCACAAGTTGTGATAGCACTCGCTGCTAAAGCATCCTGTGGCCGCAGAGAAATGGCCCAGGCGACTGTTTAACAAAAACACAGCACTATGCAAAGACGTCTAAGTCGAAGTATATGGTGTGATGCCTGCCCAATGCCAAAAGGTCAAAAGGAGATGTTAGCACGTTAAGTGCAAAGCATTGAATTTAAGCCCTGGTGAATGGCGGCCGTAACTATAACGGTCCTAAGGTAGCGAAATTCCTTGTCGGGTAAGTTCCGACCTGCACGAATGGTATAACGATCTGGGCACTGTCTCAACAAGAGACTCGGTGAAATTGTAGTAGCAGTGAAGATGCTGTTTACCCGCAATAAGACGGAAAGACCCCGTGAACCTTTACTGTACTCTGATATTGGCTCTTGACTTGTCATGTGTAGAATAACCAGGAGACTAAGAAAGCTCATCGTCAGGTGGGCTGGAGTCGTCGTTGAAATACTGGTCTTGATAAGTCGGGAATCTAACGAAATCCCATGAAGCTGGGATTCGGACATTGTCAGACGGGCAGTTTTGCTGGGGCGGTATCCTCCTAAAGAGTAACGGAGGAGTCCAAAGCTTGCCTCATCGTGGTTGGCAATCACGAGTAGAGCGTAAAGGTATAAGGCAAGTTAACTGTGAGACCTGCAAGTCGAACAGAGACGAAAGTCGGGCTTAGTGATCCGGCGGTGGAATGTGGAATCGCCGTCGCTCAACGGATAAAAGGTACTCCGGGGATAACAGGCTTATCGCCACCAAGAGTTCATATCGACGTGGCGGTTTGGCACCTCGATGTCGACTCATCGCATCCTGGGGCTGAAGAAGGTCCCAAGGGTTTGGCTGTTCGCCAATTAAAGCGGTACGCGAGTTGGGTTCAAAACGTCGTGAGACAGTTTGGTCCCTATCTTTTGTGGGCGTAGGATACTTGAGAGGAGCTGCTTCTAGTACGAGAGGACCGAAGTGGACGAACCAATGGTGAGCCGGTTGTTCTGCCAAGAGCATTGCCGGGTAGCTATGTTCGGAACGGATAAGCGTTGAAAGCATATAAACGCCAAGCCTCCCTCAAGATAAGGTATCCCTATCAGACACCATATAGACCATGTGGTTAATAGGTTGGGTGTGTAAGCGCAGTAATGCGTTGAGCTTACCAATACTAATCGGTCGATCGGCTTGACCACCTTTTTTTCTAAAGGATGAAAACCATTCCCTTTAGCACAAACAGTGTGGTGCGAAATAAAAAATCAAGCGTGTGAGATTGTTTTCAAGAGCTGATTTTGATAAGTGAAACTTAAACCTTTTATGATTTTCGTTTGGTGGCATTAGAGAAAGGGAAATACCTGAACCCATTCCGAACTCAGAAGTCAAGCCTTTCATCGCCGATGGTACTGCACACAAGAGTGTGGGAGAGTAGGTCGCCGCCAAACTTTTCTTTTTGGCCTTAAAACACCCCGTTTTAAGGCCCTTTTTTTTGCCCGTTTCTTTCCTTTCCTTTTAGGCTCCCTGGCAAACCACCCGTGATTTACCCTAGCATCCCCAATAAAACTATTCATGAATTCGTTTTGTATTTAAGAAAAACATTTTATAAATATTCAAATTTAATTTGATAAATATTATTATTTGGACTGGAAACTTGTTGAATTTATATAAAATTTAAAGAGAGACCATATGAATCCAGAATTAAAATTTGAAACAGCATTAAAAACTTATTATAATCAAAACGAAAAAGTAAATAGCAATAAAGAGATTTTATTGTTTCAAAATGGTCAATGGCAGAGCGTTGATCAATCCTACAAGCATATCCAAGCTTTATTTGAGCAAACGATTCAAGAAATAGTTTTGCTAGATTCGAGTCAAATAAATACTCCTTTTTTAGCTGTTTGGATTCGAGATTTTAACGCGACTAAAACGACAAAAGATTTGCAAAATAAAAAAATTACAACCATTAAAGCCTCTGATACCCATATTCAATTTAGTTCTGTAAAAGGATTTGAATGGTTGTCCAATTTTTATCCCACGCTTATATATGATGCTGAAAATCAATTTATTTATCCCCATGTAGAGGCTGCTTATGTGGCTTTTAAAGCTAAAATGGCGGGTAAAAGTCCAGAAGAAGTCAGAGAATTTGCAATAACAATAGACCCCAAATTAGTGAAACAGCTTGGAGCTCATTTATGGAGGTGGGAAACTCCTGAAGATGGTAAAAAAGTAATTCAAGAAATGAGGCGTTTGGTGGCATTAAAAGTGAGTCAAAATCCTCTAATTAAAACTTGGCTAACGCCTTCGGCGGATCGATCGTTGGCTTTCGAAGAATTTACATCAGATACATTTTGGGGAAGTGGTTATGGAACAAAGATCGATGATATGCAATCTAATCATTTAGGAAGAATTTTTAATGAAATCAGCAACGAACTCAAAAATAATACCCAGAATTTTCCTAATTCGGCAATGAAAGCAAAAACAAAAAAATCTAGAAATTATTAGTGGGTGGGCCAATTTTTATTTTTCCAAATAAACTTAACTACTTAAGCTTGAGACTAGACAACTTGACTTTGAAATTCGCCAAGTAGAATTTCAAAGTCAAGTTGGTTTTTTACATATTTTCTTCTTGCGGTTTATAAGGAGGAGTGAATTCAGGAATAAAAGGGACAGGATCGCTTGTTGCTTTTGATTTAGGATGAGTAACAGTTCCTTTTGCTAAAACATCTGGAAATGACATTTGATTGGGAACTTTATGAGCAAACCAATGAAGAGCTGCTGTATTAGGCCGTTCTGCCAGCGCATTTTGATCCATGCCTTTCCAAAAGACATCTTTGATTTTGCTTAGATCATTTGATTTAATTTCTTCTGAAATTGTTTTCATGATTACAGCATGATAAATCTGAATTTTTACATTACTTTTTCTTAATCCTTCTAATTTATCGAGCGCAGTTTTGGTAATATAAGGAATAATAACATGAAAGGTAGGCTTTACGCCCGTATTTTCGAGAATAATCTCATTAGCACGAGTAATATTATTTGCCATTTGATTGCCAGAGTAAGATCCATCATCGACAATGACGTAGTTTGGTATGTCTCTATTTTCTTCCATTTGCTTTAAAGAATAGTCTAACCTAGCAGCTCCTTCTTCCCCTACACAAAGATAGGCTTTTGCGTTTAACCCTTGTTGCATCACTAACTCTGTTACCCATTTTTGGCTTTTTCCGGGTTCGACTAAAGCAATGTAATCATTAACTTTACCATCGAATTGCTGGTAAGCCCTAGTAAGTGCTTCATGAAAAACTTCATAGGAAACGTAAGTAATTTTACTTTGTAAGTTGTTTAATGCTTGGTGATATTTAGCCTCGTAACTTTCTACCCATTGTTTATAAGCATGGCCGTTAATTTGTTGTTCTGGAGGACGTTGTGGTTCCCCCATCGTTAATTCTCCTTCATAGGGATAAGTTCCAATGATAGGGATTCCATCATTAACTGGACCGATATGGTGATTAGAATAATCCATTTTAATTATCCTTTATTTTTAATTATTTATTAAAATGAAGGTTAAATTATCTTTTTTTATCTCATCTTGTTAACTTTATTTTACTACTAAAACTAGTTTTATTTATTAAGCATTTGTTAATTATTTGTTAATTGTTTAACTGGATCAAAATTAAATAAATTTTTTTGCGAAATATAAAGGGGAAAACTATAGTGAGGATAACTACGTTCACGGAGGGAATATGTCTCAACCAATCAAAATTGCAATTTCGGGAGGAGCGGGGCAAATTGCTTATAGCTTATTATTTCGCTTAGCGAGCGGAGAATTGTTTGGGCCTAATCAATTGATTGAATTACAGGTTTTAGAAGTTCCAAATGCTTTGTCAGCTTTAGAGGGTGTAAAAATGGAGATAGAAGATTGTGCATTTCCGCTTCTATCTTCCATTAAGATTTGCAGTGATCCGTATCAGGCATTTGAAGACATTGATTACGCTCTTTTAATTGGTGCAAAGTCACGCGGGCCAGGAATGGAGCGAAGAGATTTATTACAGGAAAATAGTAAAATTTTTGTTACTCAGGGACAGGCTTTAAATGCTGTGGCAAAGTCTTCAGCTAAGATATTTGTTGTCGGGAATCCTTGCAATACGAATTGTTTAATTGCATTAAACAACGCCCCCAGCTTAAAAAGAGAAAATTTTTATGCTATGACTCGTTTAGATCAAAATCGAGCTACGTTTTTTCTTTCAGAAAAAAGCCAAGTTTCAACAAAGGATGTCTCTTGTGTAACGATTTGGGGAAACCACTCTGCGACGCAGGTTCCTGATTTTGTGAATGCAAAAATCAGTCAGCAACCGGTTGAAACTATTATTCCCGACCGTCAATGGTTAGAAAAAGATTTTATAGAGTCTGTTCAAAAACGAGGAGCAGCGATCATTCAAGCTAGAGGAAAATCATCTGCAGCTTCTGCGGCCAGTGCTTTATTAGACGCCATGCGAGACCGGATTTTACCCACCCCCACCGGAAAATGGTTTTCTACTGCGCTGTTGTCAGATGGAAATCCTTATGGAATTGAAGAAGGATTAATTTTCTCTTTCCCTTGTCGCGTCGAAAAAAATGGCCAGCTTTCTATTGTTTCAGGGCTTAAATGGGATGCATTTTTGGAGGAAAAAATTAAATTAACAGAGCAAGAATTAAAAGAAGAAAGAGAGATGGTTAGTTCAATATTAAAAATTTGAAATATTTTATTTTTTATTTGATATAAAGATCGATTAAACCCAAGGAATCGTTATGTCTGAAGTCCTGTTCGAAATAACAAAAGAAAGCTTAGAAACTGGTTTAAGGGGTTATCCAGTCGGGTACTGCACAACTTCAAGTGTTGATCCTGTCAAAGGTCTTTTTTATGCAGGGCATCCAGTATCGGAAATTGATCAATGGGAACCCGAGCAAGTAATTTATTTGCTTTATCATGGACATGTTGGTAAACCTGAAGAGGTTTCTAGATTTAGTCAAGATTTATTAATAAGAGCCAATTGCTCAACAGCGTTGGTTGAATCGATTGAAAAATTACCTAGAAATATTCATCCTATGAAACTTTTTTCTATTGCTTTACTTTTAGCAAGTGGATTTGAAGGAAAAAATGATTATCATGAAGATTATTTAAATTTAATCGCGAAAGTTCCTGAAATTGCAGCGACTGTTATTAATCATCATGCAGGATGGGGGAAGACCAAGCAATCACAGCCTCAACTCGGCTATATGGAAAATTTTACGCAAATGCTTAATGTACCAAATGCTAATCAGCAAGAGTTAGCAAGAGCCTTTAAATTTTTTAACGTTTTGCATTATGATCATGGAGGAGGGAATCTTTCAGCTTTTGTTGGTAAAGCTGTTGCTTCAGGCTTAGAAGATTTATATGGATCTATGTCAGCAGCTATGTGTGCATTAGCAGGGCCGCGTCACGGAAAGGCTAATCAAGATTGTTTGACTTTTGTTCATCAACTCGTTAAAGAGTTAGGCGAACACAGCACAGAAGAAGAATTAGAAAGGGCTATTCGGGCTCATTTAGATAAAGGAGAATTGATATTTGGCTTTGGACACGCCGTTTTACGTGTTGAGGATCCACGAGCTACTCTTCTTTACGAAGTAACTAATCAGTATTATGCTTCCCATGCTCTTGTAAAAATGGCACAGCTTTTAAGAAAAGTGGGTAGTAAAGTGTTGCAAAATAATCCTAAAATTTCAGATCCTTATCCCAACGTTGATGCTATTTCAGGAATTTTATTGACAGCCGCTGGCTTTCCTTGTTCTGAATATTACACTGTTTTGTTTGGACTTGCACGTGTAGTGGGAATTGGAAGACAAATCGTCTATGAAAGAAAAGAAGCGCGAGAAGGAAAAGGCACGCCAATTGTGAGACCTAAATACTTTTTTAAGGAAAATAAACAATAGAAGATTTAATGGATTTTAATGCAATTTCTCATATTTTTAATCGGGCTCTAGCTTTAACATTTACAAAGAAAAAACTTTTATTGGTTTTTTGTATTCTTGCCATGAGCGGTGTTTTAATCGTCTTTTTTCGAGGAGTTTCTCTTCATGCGGGACGGTGGGTACAACTCAGCCTCACTTTTTTACCTATTTTCATTTGTACGGGAATTTTATTATCTGCAGGAATTTTATTAATCCGCATTTATCATGATGAAGTAAAAAATTATGAAGTAAATTATTGGAATATTTTATCCAAATCATGGGAAGTCATGATAGGTGCATCGTATTTTGCTATTCCGATTATTCTGAGTTATTTGCTTCTTTGGATTTTATTAGGAGTTTTTGTCTTATTACAAGAAATTCCAGTTATTGGGGAAGTTTTTGGTTTAATTCTTTCTTTTGCTCCTTTTCTCATTAATTTGGGTACATTAATATTATGTGTACTTAGCCTTCTAGTTTTATTTTTTGTGGCTCCTGTCATTGCCTTAAGGGGAATCGAAAAAGGAGCTGTTTTTCATTTAACAGTCAAAAGATTAGAGCAAAATCCCTTCAACAATATTTTTTTAATAATAATGTCTTTATTACCTCTGATTTTTATTTTAGGTTTATTACTACTTTCTACATGGATGACTGGAACAATCTTTGTAGAATGTCAAAAGCCTATTTATACTATCCTAAAATGGTTTTTTATTATGCTTCCCTTTGTTGCTTTCCTGACACCTGCTGTAATTTTCTTTTTTAATTTTGCTGCAGAAGCACATGTATTGATGCAGAAACAAAAAGATCTTTCATAACCATCTTAATTCTTTATATGTTATTGAAGGCTATTTTGTTGTAGACTTTATACAATTAAATTGATTTTGCAATGGCTTTAACAAGTTGCTTGGACATGAGGGCGTGGTATAACAGCCCTTTTGATCCCATGCCGGTTAAAATCCAATGACGGGAAGAAAAGCGATGGATAAAAGGTAGATGCTTGGGACCAACCCCTCTTAACCCTGCATAGCTGTTGACAACAGGAAGCTTTTCTAAGAAGGGTAAGATTGCCTGCGCTTTGGGCATAATTTCTGTAATTGCAATTTCTTTTTCAGGTTCGGCATTTGTAAATTTTTTTTCATACGTAGCTCCAACTAAACAGGTGCGTTTAGATTTAGACATCACAATGTATGCTTGAGAATTTACAGCAACTGGTAAAGGGGGAATAGTGTCTGGCCAGGCTAGCTCTAAAATTTGTCCTTTCACCACCCGCAGTGGTAGAGTGGAAAATTCAGGTAAAAGCGAAGTTTGTGCTCCCATTGCCAAAATAATATAATCGTTATTTTCGATTTCTTGTAAGGAGTGTATATGTTGTTTTTGGAATCGAGCCCCTCTTTTTTGGCAGGCATTCCACAATCCTCGAAGATAAAGGGAAGAATAAACAATTAATCCTTTTTTTATCCATAAGGCAGGAGCTGGTGCGATTCCCGGTATCCAGGATAGAATTTTTTCTTGGGTTAACCACTCGACATCCATTGGATGGTTTAAAGCACAATTTTGAAAGTCTATAAGTTGTTTCGCACTTAAAGCAATTCGTAAAATTCCTGCACCATCACTAAAAACGGATTGTTTTAGTTCACGAGAAGCAATTTGAAGTAATTCATACGTTGCTTGGAAACCCTCCCATCCCGATAAATTTAATTTTGCTTGACCTCCTACATAGGGATGTAAAAGTCCAGTTGCAATCCCTGAAGCTGCTCCACCGATGCCTTTGGTATCAACGATCTGGATAGACGCGAATTGAAATTGAGGATGATTTAGCAAATGCCAAGCTGTGGCTAAGCCGCAAAACCCAGCTCCTACAATGGTAATTTTCATAATAGTAAAAAATGTTAGAAATCGTTTTAAATTGCTTTAGTGTCTCAAATTCGGAGAAAAAATTGTTTAAAATTTTCCAATTCTTTCGAAAAAAATAACAAAGCGACTTCTTTGTTAAAAGAGTTGTATACATGATTGTTTTTCAAAATTGTCATTTAAATCTAACGAGGTTAGTATAAATCGAATAAAAAGTGTAAAAAAGGCAGCTATTTTGGAAAACACAAGCATCCATAAACAGGTGAAGCAAATTGTTCTTCTTTTAATAATGGTTGTTTTGTCTGCTGTTTTTTTATCTGCTTTTTTTCTCTATCTTTATAATCTTATAGGGCAGAGCGATGTAAATAACATGCTGATTGATTCAACTGTTTTTAAAAATTCTCAATTTGAAAAAAGGGAACAATAAGTAGTTGATAGATTAAAGTTTTCTTATTTTGTTCCAAAACTGACTCAATTTGTGGTACGTCCTGTGACATTTAAAAAATATCAAGAGTTTTATCGATTCAGTGCTTCCGAAAACATTTTGCAGTCAGTGGATGAGAAATTAGATCTTATTTTTCATCATCATTCGACGGTATTAACAATGAAATTGAGATCGGATCCACAAAGTCAATTGGTTTTTCAAATCGCTCAATTCCTATTCCTACCTGATCATTATTTCCGCATTCAGTTAATTGGAGATGACAAGAGAGGAGGGTGGGTTTATTTTTCCCGGTCTGAACTTTACAAAAAACTTTTTTCATTACTTACGATTAACCAAAACTTTTAGATTATGGGAAAATTATTATTTCTTGGGACTGGAGCTTCGATGGGAATACCCGTTTTAGGTTGTGGCTGCGAAGTGTGTCATTCTTCTTCTTCTTTTAACCAACGCTTACGTCCTTCAGCATTAGTTAAAACTCATTTCAAACAGTTTTTGATTGATGTAGGACCTGATTTCCGTTTACAAGCTTTACGTCATCGCATTCATGCCTTAGATGGAGTCATATTAACTCATGCTCATCAAGATCATACAGCCGGTATTGATGATTTGCGTCCCATTTATTATAAACGAATAACTCCTCTTCCTATTTTGCTTTCGGAAATCACTAGAATAGATATCCAACAACGTTACCATTATTTATTTGCTACAGAAAAAAAAGATTTTATTCAACGTTTGCATTTGCAAACGCTTCCTTCATTAATTGAAGGAAGCGTGACATTTGAAGGAACTTCTATTAATTATATGACCTATGAACAGGGAGGAATGGCTGTTAATGGATTTCGTTTTGGTGATCTCGCTTATTTATCAGACATTCGAACGTTTCCACAAACGATTTTTACTCAGTTACAAGATTTAAAAATCCTTGTTATTAGTGCATTAAAGTATACAGCTTCTCAGCTTCATTTTTCAATTGATGAGGCATTAGACTTTGCTAATAAAATTGGTGCTGAGTCTGTTTGGTTGACGCATCTTTCACATGAATTAGATCATGATAAAGTAAATGCTTATCTCCCCAAACATGTGAGACTGGCTTATGATGGCTTAGAGATAGAATTTAATGATTATAAGGAATAAGAAATGAAAAATGATAAAACTGTCAAAGATGAATCAGATTTTATTTTACATGAAGAAGAAAAAAACCAGAAAGCTTTATTGATTTCGGTTTATCAAGGGAATAAGCAATTAAGGCTTTGTGAAGAACACTTAGAAGAGTTGGCTTTATTAGCTTATACATTTGGGATTGAAGTTGCAAAAAAAGAGCCGTGCTCACTACGAAAATTCGATGCTTCTACCTATGTTAGTAAGGGTAAGCTAGAGGAATTAATTCAAATCGCTAATGAATTAGCTGTAGATCTTATTATTTTTGATGATGAAATCACACCTGCTCAGCAGAGAAATTTACAAGCGGCTTTCAACAAGCCGGTTATTGATCGAACAGAATTGATTTTGGGTGTTTTCGCGCAGAGAGCTCACACTAAAGAAGCGCGTTTACAAATTGAATTAGCAAAAATTAAATATGAAGCTCCTCGCCTAAAAAGATTGTGGACTCACCTTTCTCGTCAGCAGGGAACTTCAGGTTCTGGCGGGGGAGGGGCTTATTTAAAAGGAGAGGGGGAAAAACAAATTGAAATTGATAAACGAATTCTCAAACGTAAAATGGACGTTTTACAAAAAGAGATAGATGATGTTAAAGCTGTTCGGGAGACGCAACGTTTATCAAGAGTCCGCTCTGCAATTCCTGTTTTTGCTATTATTGGTTATACGAATGCAGGAAAATCTACTCTTCTCAACGCTTTGACTGATGCAGGCGTATTTGTGGAAGATAAGCTTTTTGCAACGCTCGATACGACCACCCGAAAATTTACTCTGCCTAATAACCAAGATATTTTAATTGTCGACACAGTTGGATTCATTCGCAAGCTCCCTCACTTACTAGTAGCTGCCTTTAAAAGCACGCTTGAAGAAGCTATTGAAGCAGATATTCTTTTACATTTGATTGATGTCAGTCATCCCATGGCAGAAGAACAGGCCGCTACAACTTATGAAGTCTTACAAGAACTAGGAGCAGGAAAAAAGCCTATCATTACAGTTTTAAATAAAATCGATCAATGCGAACATCCTCATATGATTCATCGAATTAGGATGAGTTATCCAAAAAATGTGCAGATTTCAGCTTTAAAAAGAATAGGATTTGAAGAGCTTCAAGAAGCCATGATTCAGGAATTGAGTCGCCAAAGACAAGTTGCCGAATTTCGTATTCCTCAAAGTGATTACGGTAGTGTGAGTGAAATTATCCGTTTAGGACATATTTTATCTCAAGATTATGAAAATAATGATGTTTTACTAAAAGTTGATTTGCCAGCATTGATTGTTGATAAATATGCGCATTATCAAATCTTAGCAGAAAGATAGGATAGGGATGAGAATAAATGAGCATTCCATTCAGTCTTTACCTAAAGAAGAAAGACCTAGAGAGCGATTAATTCGGCATGGCGCAGATTCTTTATCGCTGATAGAAATTCTGGCGATCATTTTAGGTAGCGGTTCAAAAGTGGCTTCAGTTTTGGAAGTATCTCGAGCTTTGGTGACACGATTTGGAGGATTAGAAGCCTTAATGCAAGCAACTTTGACAGAGTTACTAGAAATTCAAGGAATTGGATTTGCAAAAGCCATTCAATTGAAAGCGGCCCTTAATCTTGGTTTTCGAGCGACGCGCCAACAAATTAAATCTCGCTATTTAATCGAACATTCCTCTCATGCCTACCAGCTGGTCAAGGATGAGCTTGAAAATGAAAATAGAGAAATTTTTATGGCGATTTTTCAGGACACAAAAGGATATTTAATTACTTATGAAGTAATTTCTATTGGGAGCTTGTCCCAAACGCTTGTCCATCCAAGAGAAGTTTTTTATTCTGCGATTCGCCACAAAGCAGCCAGTTTAATTGTTGTTCATAATCACCCAAGTGGCGATCCAACGCCTTCAAATCAAGATTTAAAATTGACGCAAACATTATTAGAGGGAAGTCGATTGCTAGGCATCCCCCTTCGAGATCATTTAATTATTGGTAAAAATTCTTATGTATCATTTAAAGATCAAAACCTTTTGTTAAAATAAATATTCTACAAAATTTTTTATTGGCATAAAGTATGCAGAAATCTTTTTAGTAAATGTATTTTTAGGTTTTTTAAGATTGAGTTGTTTTTATTTTAAGATATTATTTTTCTGTGAGTATCGATTTACTAATATAATTTTATTTGTTAAAATATAGTTATGTTAAAAATAATAAAATTATAAATAATTTTTAGGTTTTTATGGCACCGATAAATTCTGTCCCACCTTCAAACCATCTCTCTCAAAGTGATCAATCAAATACTAACGTTGTAAAAGTTGATACTACAGTCAGAACCGATGAAAAAGCCCAAAATGTTTTAAAGGATCAAACTTATTGGGGTGGATCTTTCAATCCTCTGAATTGGGGGTGGGGGATATTAGGCCCTAAAGAGCCTAAGGATTCAGATGACATGGATGATGGAGCTGAGTCAAATTTAGATACTGATACTGAAGAAGAGCAAAGCGAGAATTTAGACTGGACTGAAACGGTTGCAACAAACTCGAGAGAGTCTCTAGCAGAAGAGATCCCATTTCTAAATTCACAAGAAACAGAACTAGATCCTTTTGATACAATTTCCTCTCTTAATAATGAAAATTCTGAGCAAATATCAGCTGCTAAGTCAACTGCTGAAAAAGCAAATGAAATCACTGCTACTCGTATTTGGAATGCTATCACAACAGTTAGTTCTGCTTTACAGACCATTGGTTCATCTGTGAAAGCAGGGACATTTGCTGCCTTAAAAAAAGGCGGTGAAATGTATGTTTCAAGTTATGCGAAAAATTTAGATAAAGAAGTTCTTGTTGCAGAAGCTTATGAGAGAATTCACGCTTCGGGAGTCGGTTCTGAATATATTGCTTTTTCACAATTTGTGACTAAAATTCTTTACGAGCCTATTACCAATTTAATTCCCTCTACTATCGATATAGATAAACAACTTATCAAAGACCTTTTAGATATTAATTTAGCCATTGCTTTTTCAAATCTTGCTGTGAATGTACAAAAAGAGGGAAAATCGATTAAAAATTTTGGGAATCAGCCTGTTTTAGTTAGCATCATTTCTTTAGTTGCTCAAAAAATTTCCGAACCTGTCGCTGAATTAAAAATGGCACAAGTTGAAGAAAAGTATCGTGAGCATAGACAAAAACACGCTAAATTAATCAAAGAAATTTTTCCAAATATTGATGATGATTTAGAAAAGAAAGCTCTTTTAAATCAGTGGGCAAATGGACAGCTTACAGGATCTCTTTCTGATACATCGTTATTTCCTGAATTTCAAGGTTTATCAGAAGAAGTTCTCGAAGGTTATGTCATGCAAGGTGCGGACGATTCGACAAGAATTGGAAGCCGGTGGAATCAGGCGAGAATTTTAGCATTCAGTATGGAAAAAGAGATAGAACGTCGACAAGAACTAAAAGCTATCTTTAAACCAGCTGTTGATGATCTCATCAAATACTGTTTTCCAAACAAAGTGAAAGATTTGGTGATTCCAAAGCTCAATTTATCAACCATAGGTATGGGATCTTTACAAGAAAAACTTGAGGGTTTTATTTACAATTCCTTAGTGGATGTATTAACCAATCAATTGGTTGAAGCTTATAATCCACTGGAAAAAGATCTTATACTTAGACAAGAAAGAGAAAAAGTAATCCAGGATCGCATTGGAGATGTAAATATTGAAGGATTAATCGATGCGCCAGCTGCTCTTATTCTTAATTTAGGAAAAAAATTTATACAAACCGATCCAAAAGTGATTAGTTTGGTAGAAGATATTTTAAATACAACTAGTTTAGCTGTTCAGCCGCAAACAACTTCTGCAATTTTAGCGAAATGTTCTCAAGAACAATTAGCAGGATGGATTGTAGAGTCTGTTCAAACCATGTTGCATACGAATGATCCCAACCTACTTAAGGTGGGTTATTTTACCCAAGGTGTTTTGAGAAATTTGACTCTATCTTTATTAGCACAAGGAGCAGAATTAGTTATCCCTGAAGGACAAACAATTGATGAAGGTCAATTTATTAAGGAATTAATAGACCGGATTGTGGCAAAAATTAAAACGATTGAAGAGGGTAAAGTTATCTCTGACGAATTCTTAAAAGATTTTGCACGTAAATTACCTTTACCTGATCTTTTAATAGAAAAATTGCTGATCCCACAGCTCATAGAGAAAGCAAAAAGTTTGCAGAATGTACTCACTGAAATGAGCCCAGATTTTCAACAAGTTCAGTCTCTTTATGATGATGCTGTACAGAAAGTTAATGAATATCAAGAAGGTGAGCAGCTTTTAGAAATTAGCCAAGCCTTTAGTCATCAAATTGTCGATACAGCTTTATCTCGCAACCTTGATTTGATCGATTCGATAGGATTGGGTAGCGAATTAGAGGAATTATTTAACACCTATTTACCAGGTCTAAAAATTGATGAGACTTTAAAACAATGGTTTAAGAGGAACATCACGGCTTTAACTGCAGATTCTATTGGAGAGCCAGAATCAGTTTCTTTAATAAAGAAAGGGGTACAAGCCGCTATTTTGAAAGCGATGATCAATACGATCCAAATTAATTTCCATGAAGACAGCAGTGATTATGCTGCTCAATTATTTTCAAATATTCATCAAGCTTTTCAAAAAGCTTTTCCTGTATTGAATGCAGAAAAAATTGAAGAAATGAAAACGGCCCTTGCGTTGCAAGGGACTATCACCAAAAATGATCAAGAGATCAAACACCTTCAAAAAATTATTGCGAATCCATTCTCGGGAATTACTCCAGAACAATCTTTACTAATCCAAGCTGTTATTCAAGGAAACAAGCAACTTCTTCGCGCAAGTCATGAAGTAATACTTCTGGAAAACAGGTTAAATCACATTTTTGAGAAATTAAATAAAAATTCATCAATTGATTGGAGTCGCCCTCAATTAACTAAAGCTCGAGCAGCTATCGCTTATCGACAAACAATTCAAGAACAATTTCAAATCGAAAAAGAAAGTCAAAGTTTAATGAGTGATTTAGCAGTCATTCGATCGCTCAAATTAAAATTGGATGACAAATTAGCTTCATCTGCCGCTTTAATTGATTTGCAAAAGCTACAAGAGGAGCAATTACATTTAGACATGTTGATTACGCTTTTTTCTCTTTCAACAGAAGAACTTTCGCTAGTTTCTGAAGCGATGGTGATGGAAAAAACGCTTCAAAATGCGAATAAAGAGCATGATTATCTGTTGAAGGTTTTACAAGAAAAGGAAAAGGCCGTTCAAAACGAAAAACCGTCCATTAATCAAGCACAATGGGATCAAGCATTAATTCAGAAAGGTTTTATTATTGATGCTTTTCATCAAATTCAAGAATATAAAGAAGAAAATTTACGTTTAACAGTAGAATTAGATAAGCATTTAAGCATGTTCCAAGTTCTGGTTACTGAATTGTCAGGCTTAATTGGACTGGGCCAAAAAGAAAAATTAGAGCTCCCAGTCGCCATTCAAGATCAAATTTGGCCTTATATAGAAAGTGTTAAAGAAAAGCAGCTAGGCCGACTCGTTTTTGCTCAACTTTCTCCTATAATTTTAACTATTGTTGAAGCAAAGTCTAATCAACAGATGTTGGCTTCAATGGGAACGGGAAGCCAGTTGTTAGCTCAACTTTCACATGTCGCTGCAAGTAGTCTTATAGATCATCTACCTAAAATGGTGGCAAGTTATAAGCCTTTTGCTCAATCCATATTAAAGTTGGGTAACATTATAGACCCTTCTGAAGGTCAAATTGTTGCTATGGAACAAGCCTTAACTGATGAAATGCAAAAGCAAGGGTTAAGCGCATTAAATTTAGGTCAAATTAAACATTTTTTAGAAAAACGGATTCCTCAGGAAGATATTGATCGTGTTAGTGAAGGGCTTCTTGTTTTGAAAGAAAGCAGACAGATTTTATCAGAAGAGCATATTCGTACCATTTTAGCTGAAAATCAAGAACTTTATGAATTAAATCTGGATAAGAAATCGAAAGAATTGGTTTTAGAGCTTCATCACATGTCCATTCAGTTAGGGAAAGAACACCTTACTACCGAATTGTTGGTTTCAGCGTTTGAAAGAGCTTTAAATCAAACGTTAGATGAACAAGAACAAGAACTTTTGAAAGCTTCTTTAGAAAATCAAAAAACACTTAAACACATTAAGAAGATTCTCTTGACTCCTGAACGTTTAGCGGAATTATTAAACGATGCTATTCCTGGAGCAAACAGCTTGCATACTCTAATGGCTCCTCAAATCCAAGAGATGTTATCTGGCACGGGAACTGTTTTTCAAGGTAATTGGAGTATACTTGAGCGTTATGTGGAAGGAACTTTATTAAAGGTTTTTGTTAAAATTGCAGAAACTAATGAAAGAGAAAATTCTTTAGCTGTTATTGGTGAAAAGTTAAACAATTTTATTCAAGATCCAACGCTAATTCAAGGTCGTTCCAAAGAAGAAGCAGCTAATTTGGTGACAGAAAAAATATTAAAAAATATTTTAGGTGTTCAATCTGAGCAAGATATTATTGGTATTCCAGCAGTTTTGCAAAAAATGGCTTATCAAATTCTTAAAGAACAGGCTTATGAACACTTAAGTCCCGTTCTTTTGCCTATGATAGAAAAAGAGCAAAATAAAGAAATACTTAAGCATGTCTCAGGCTCCAAGCTGCTTGGAAATCTCGCCCGAGCTTTTTCAAAAGATGTATTTAAAGTTTTTCCTTCTGTTTTTAGAAGCTTGCGCCCAACAGCCAATCTTATTTTTAAGGATTTAGCCGGACGTGAACCGACAAGTGCTGAACTTGATGAATTTACACACAAAATTGCAGAGTTGACAGAGCATGCTCGCGAGCAAATGATCACGAATAAAGCTGTAGTAGATGCCTATTTACAAACGGCGCATCTTCATATAGAAAATGAAGTTGAATTTACAAATCTCATTCAAATTATTGATCAAAAAAGTTACAGAGACCAACTTTTTGTACTTTTGGAAGAGTTATTTGAGGTATTAATAACCCCTGAGCAAGTCACTAACTCCTTGCAAAAAGGTTTACCTCAAATGAATGGAATTATTGCTCAACAGTTAGCGAATCAACTTGAATCAACAACGCGTTTAGATAACCCAACCTATCAAAATTTGAGCGGATTTGCCTCAAATTATGTGGAATCTATGTTTTTACGATTGTTCGTAAAAATAGCTCAGAAAAATCCTCCAAGTAGAGGTAAGGATAGTTTAATTGTTTTAACTGAAAATCTGTTGGCAGTTGTTGAGCGCAAATACCAAGAAGCTAAAACTAGGCAGATCGGAGTTGTTGCGCAAGAACTCAATGACGAAGTTTTTAAAGAAATTTTAGGATTAGACTCTGAGGAGGCTTTTGAAGGAATTCCAAAACCTTTAAGAAAAGTAGTGTATAATGCTGTTAAAGATCAGCTTAACCAATTAGTTCTGCAAATTCATCATCATGTTTCTGAAACAGCAGACCAGCAAAATCAGACTATTTTTCATACCAAAGAATCATTAAAAAAATACGGTGTGGAAGCTCAAACAGGTAGAGCTTATGTCGATATTATAGTAGAGGATATATCTCAAGAGGTAATGAGAGCTATTCCTTCTATTATCAATGAAGCAGGACCTAATGGAAACCGTTTGATTAATAAAGCGACGACTGGAATAAATAGTTATTTAGAAGATTTATCAAAAGCTAATTTTGAAGTCGCTAAAATATTGCTCAATTATGCAAAAGCACCAGCCTTCCAACAAATGGTTGGAGAAAAACTTGAAAAAGTTTCAGCTTCGGATGTTCTAATCGAAGATAAACAAAAAGTGGCTGCTCTTGTAGGTAATCTCGTTTTAGGAAATCTGCATCAGCTATTTGAACGAGTGATTCATTTTGAAGAACAGCAGGGTGCTCAATTCAATCGTAATTTGATGAGTAATCTTTTCAGCATAGTTGGTAAACATATTGAACTATATAACAAAGCTAAAAAAATAGCAAAAGTTGCAGGTAGAAACCACATTAGCCATGAAGATTTTGTAAAAGCAGCAGATTCAGAGCTACATTCTGTTATTCCAACTAAACCGATTAGTTACGATCTATCTGTCGCTGAAATCAATAAACGTTTGAATGAACGCTTAACAATTGAACAGCAAAATCTTTTGAAGATCGAGTTAGCAAACATGGTGGCTTTACAAGAAAAAGGGGACGAGGCTATATCCGTCAACAAATTGATTGGAGTCATCGAAAAAATACGTGGTGTCCCTCAAGATGCTCAACCTCTTAGTAAAAGTCGCAAACATGCTCTAAATAAAGTTATTGATGGTAAATCAATCAAAGATTTTATTAAGAGTGATGCAAATATTATTAAAGCTCAAAGACAAACACATTTTCACGATCCTGCGACTAAAACATTGATGAAAATGTTATTTCCAAATGGTAAAAAAGATTTAGATTTCATTCCTGAAAATCTTCGTTTGACAACTTGGAAATTGTTAAAAACAGATGTGCTCCCCATCGCAATTCAGTCGTTTGTTGAAACTGTGCTTGATGAGGCAAATGTTAAAAAAATTATTTCAAGCGCACTAGCAATTACTCAAGAAACACTAAATCAAGAAATTGTTTTAGATACAACTCCTCCTGAAGATTCTTCTTTAGAACAATTGAATGATGCATCCGCAGAGTTAATAGCGGCTGTATTAGAAATGTTTGAATTACCTGCAGTCGTAAAAAATAAATTGAGAAATTCTAAAACGGGTAAAATTGATCCATCATTGAAGCGGGCTGTTGGAGCCTCGTTAGGAAAACAATTTAATGGAAACTTTATAGAAAAAATTTTGAAATCAGCTCTTAAAAGTGCAGCTGAGCGGGTTCCATTGACTAGAGAACCTACGATTTCGATTGATCCTTCTTCCGAAACCGCTAAAAAAATTAAGCATGAGCAAAAAATTGCAGAACTTGATGTAAAAATCAAACAACAAACTTACGATGTTGTAGATGCTAGTGTTTCTTATGCGATTAAGAATTTATGGAAGACCGCTCAAGCAAAATTTGATGCCCTAGTTTTCAAAGCTTTTGGGAAAATGGGGCTTAATCTCAAAAATGCCTTGGATATCTTATTTAATTTTATTTTCTTTAAAATAATTGGGTCTGTTCTTGAATTTATTTATGACAAAACAGGGCTTAAAAAGTTAATGAAAAAAATTCTTTATAATTTCTTATCTCTAGATGCCAATCGCGAGAAAATTTTAGATTTCTTAACTCGTACACCAGATAATCAACCAGTGGATTCTCATCCTTTACATCTAGAAGCGTTGGTTTACAATTTAGCGAAGGAAATACATTTAACTGTAGAAAAAGCTTTAAGAGAAGATAGTTTTTCTTTTCCAGTTGAAGAAAATAGTGTTCCATAAAGCTTGTTTTAATAAAGATTTTAGCTAAATGGGTAATTTATTTTATAGGAGGCTAGTCTAGCCTCTTTTTCATTTAAAATTTTTTTAAAAGAAAAAAAATTCTTTCATTCAAGTTAGCTAACTAACGTGAGTTTATTTTCTCAATTTGATATATTTTTAAGCGAATTACATCTGAAAATACATAAAGTAAATGCATGGAAAACGAAACTAATAAATTTAGAATTATAACTTTAGGTTGTCGAACAAATCAGTATGAGTCACAAGCCTATCAAAATCAATTGCTGAGGATGGGATATCAGGAGGCTAAAGAAGGTGAAAAAGCTGACATCTGTATTGTCAATACATGCACGGTTACGGAATCTGCAGATAGTAGTAGTCGACATGCTATTAGGCAATTAGCAAGAGAGAACCAAGAAACGCAACTGTTAGTGACCGGATGTTTTGCTGAAAGGCAACCAGAAGCCATTCAGAAAATAGATGGGGTCACTCATGTCATTCCCAATCGGGAAAAAGAACAGTTGCTGGCTCGTTTATTTCCTAAAGAAAATCTCCCTGAATTTTCAATCACTCAATTTGATTCGCATACAAGGGCTTTTATTAAAGTGCAAGATGGCTGTAATTCTTTTTGTACTTATTGTATTATTCCTTATGTAAGAGGGCGTTCTCGTTCAAGAAGTGTAGAAGAAATTCTTGAAGAAGCAAAAGCATTGATTTCGAATGGATATAAAGAAATTGTTTTAACAGGAATTAACATTGGTGATTTTGATGGCAAAGTTGCTAAAGGGGAAAATCCTGTTAGGCTATCCGAACTTGTTCGAATGGTGGATCAATTGCCAGGCTTAGAGCGCCTTCGCTTATCTTCAATAGACCCTGACGAGGTAGACGATGAGTTAAGTGACGCCATTCTAAATGGGAAGCATACGTGTCATTCGATGCACATCGTTTTGCAATCAGGATCGAATGTCATTTTAAAACGTATGAATCGCAAATATACAAGGCAAATTTTTTTAGATACTGTTGATAAATTAAAAGCGGCTCACTCAGATTTTACTTTTACGACTGATATTATCGTGGGTTTTCCAGGAGAGACAGATTTAGACTTTCAAGATACGATAGAAGTTATGAGGTATGTTAAATTTGCTAAAGTGCATATGTTTCCTTACAGTGATCGACCTCGCACACGCTCGAATCTGATGCCAAACAAAGTTTCACCTGAAATGATACGGGTGCGCAAACAGGAAATTTTACGTGTTGCAGAGCAAACTGCTTACAAGTTGCGAGAAGGTTATCTCAATCGACGCATGAAGATTTTAACGGAAAGCATAGATGAAGCAAGGCCTGGCGAAATTCACGGGCACACAGAGAATTTCTTAAGTGTATGGATTCAGGGTGAAGGCATTCAATCCAATAAGATTGTTGAAGTAGAGCTCGTAGCTAATACACCTGCAGGGCTAATTGGAAAGCCATGTCCAAATCCTTTCAAATTATACCAACCTTAGTAGGTAGGTAACATCTTTAGTAAAAACTCAACTTAAGTTAATAAATAATGATTAAGATTGCAGAACGGTTGCGCCCTTTTAGTCACCAAAGTGGGACTTTATGTTTAATTCCTATGTCCTCTTTTGCTGTTCAAGTATTTCCTTGTTTGATTCGTTTGTTTCGTTGGGATTTACCTACCCCTCAACTTGTTAATGAATATCATATTTTTTTAAAGGGTCCTGTTGAAGACTTTACTATTCAAACAGATTTAGAAAAAGGTAAAATTCTTGTTTGGGGAAAAACAGCTTTTGGACCGATTCGCTATATTATTACATCAACTTCCACTGGCATATCACTGATGTTAGATCGTTCCTCTGAACAAGGAATCATTTTTAAAAATCAAAATGAAGAACAATATGTGTTGAAAGGGAAATCGATTTATTTAATCGAGATGATGCAAAGATTAGAACATCCCTCTTTAGAAAGACTTTCTCTAGGGAATCATAAAAGGCAAGATTGGGATTTAATCAAACGTCGGTTGGACTTAATTGAAATCTTTCCCATTTGGTATAGTTTAGGACAATGGATCCCCACTACTTTAGGAATCAATAATCCTTTAGAGAAAATGGGATGCCATTTCCGAAAAATTGAAGAGATTATTAGTCAGAATCAATCCGATCAAGCAGTTCCCATTTGGAAACAAATTTTTCAAGCGACTTTTCAAGGAATTTTAGTCCCTTTTTGGGAAGACGAATTTTTTCAAGGGATTATTGATCAAACAATAAGTCCTGTTTGTTCTCCCTTAGCGCTTTTGAAGAAGGGAATGCATTTGATGCAACGCCATTTTATTCAGCAAGAGTTTAATCATATTTATTTGTTGCCTGTTTTACCCCCTGAATTTCATTGTGGTAGATTGTTATCTATAAAATTAGCGGAACAGGGACTTTTAAACATGGAATGGACTAAAAAAGTCATTAGGCAAGCTTCTTTTTATTCTGCTCAACAACAAGATTTACATTTACATTTTCGTCATGTAAAAAAATGTCGCATTAAAAAACAAGGTCAGAAGGAAATTGTATGGATAACGTCTGGTGAATGTTTTAATTTTGAAAAAAATTGTTATTACATCTTTGACAATTTTAAATAATTGACTATGATCCAGTCCAATTGCTGATTCCAATAAGGTAGACTATGATGACTATGCAACAGACTGAATTTGACTCTCAATTTAATGAACATATTTATCGTATTGTTCATGTTGTTCATCACCAACCTCATGCTTTTTTGGGTCTTCATTCTTTTTTCGAAGGATCTAAAGTTATTCGGCTTTGGAGACCCAATGCGCAACAAATCTTTCTAGAATTATTCGGAAATATTGTTGAAGCTAGGCGTATACATGAAATGGGAATTTTTGAATGTATTGTTCCTAGTCATACAACAGCCATAGATTATAAAATATTTCATCAAAATGGAAAACTTCATTTTGATCCTTATGCATTTCTACCCACATTTGGAGAAGTCGATCAATATCTATTTGGAAAGGGTGTTCATTATGAACTTTATCACCAAATGGGCGGAAGATTAACCACGCATCAGGGTACTCAAGGAGTAAAATTTGCTGTTTGGGCTCCTAATGCGAAAAGTGTTTCCTTAATGGCTGATTTTAATCATTGGGATGGAAAAGTCAATCCTATGCGTATCATGGGATATTCGGGTGTTTGGGAATTATTTGTACCTGGTTTGCAGGAGGGAGAAAAATATAAGTTTGAAATTCATACTCAACAAGGGGAAAGAATTCTTAAATCCGATCCTTATGCGTTGTCAAGTGAACTGCGTCCAGCAACGGCCTCTAAAATTGCTAATATTGAGCGTTTTCAATGGCAAGACCAAGCGTGGATGGAACAAAGAAAGACGAAAAATTGGACTTCTTTACCCATGAATATCTATGAAGTTCATTTGGGGTCATGGAAAAAAAAGGATTCGAATTCAGAATTTTTAAATTATCGAGAACTTGCCCATGAATTGACTGCCTATTGTTTAGATATGGGATTTACTCATATAGAACTTCTTCCTATTCAAGAACATCCTTTAGATGAGTCTTGGGGATATCAAGTTTCTGGTTTTTATGCCCCATCTAGTCGCTTTGGGCACCCTGAAGATTTTCAATATTTTGTGAATTATCTTCATCAACACCAGATAAGTCTTATTTTAGATTGGGTTCCCGGACATTTTCCAACAGATGCATTTTCATTAGCACGTTTTGATGGTTCTGCTCTTTATGAACATGCAGATCCTCGTCAAGGCTATCATCCTCATTGGCATACAAATATATTCAATTTTGGTCGACATGAAGTCTCCAATTTTTTAATTGCTAATGCCTTGTATTGGTTAGAAATCATGCATGTTGATGGCCTTCGAGTCGATGCTGTTGCTTCCATGCTATATTTAGATTATGGTAGAGAGGAAAATGAATGGATTCCCAACGATGTTGGAGGGAAAGAAAATTTACAAGCGATCGAATTTTTAAAACATTTGAATTCTATTGTGCATTCTAAATGTCCAGGTTCATTGATGATTGCGGAAGAATCTACATCATTTACAGGAGTTACGCATTCCGTAGAAAAAGGAGGATTGGGATTTGACTTGAAATGGAATATGGGATGGATGAATGATACACTGCGCTATTTTTCCAAAGATATGTTATTTAGAAACTACCATCATCATGATCTAACTTTTGGATTAGTTTATGCATTTTCTGAAAAATTTATTTCTGTTTTTTCACACGATGAAGTCGTTCATGGTAAAAAAAGCTTATTGAGTAAAATGCCTGGGGATATGTGGCAACAATTTGCTAACTTACGTTTATTGATTAGCTATATGATTTGTCAACCAGGTAAAAAACTGCTGTTCATGGGTGCAGAAATTGGACAATGGAATGAATGGAATTGTAAATCGGGACTGGAATGGTTTTTATTGCAATTTCCTACCCATGCTGGAATTCACAAATTTGTTCAAGAAATTAATCATTTTTATTTAAAACAGCCAGCTCTATGGCAAAAAGACTTTAGTCATGAATCTTTTGAATGGGTAGATTTTGCAGATATGCACAATAGCGTGATTAGTTATGTCCGTAAAGGGGGTACAGAACACCTTCTTTGTGTCCATAATTTTACGCCTCTTTATCACTCTGATTATGTTTTAAACTTAAGTCAGTTTGAGCACATTGAAGAAATTTTTAATTCAGATGCAGAAAAATTTGGAGGCTCTGGAAAACATAATTTGAACCCAGAAATTATTCGAAATGAAGCTAGGTCTGTAATAGGGTTACGTCTCATCTTAGCCCCTCTTGCTACCCTAATCTTCAAACTCTCTTAGTCGCTTGGCAACCTAAACGTTTTAAATTTTTTTTGAAAACCTGCTCAGAGACTCAAAATTCATATGTATGAACTTAGAAAAACAAAATCATTTTACATTGTTGACAAGTGATAGTTTCTAACAGGCAAATTTTATTTCTCTGTATATTTTTATTTACTCAATATCGATTCACATGCAAATTTGAAGCGAAAAACTCAACTTCTCGATTCGAAATATTAAATAACATAATAAAATTAAAATTTAGGTTATGTCTCAATGATCACGCAAAAAGATTATGAAAAACTTTGTCATGAAATTTGGCATCATAACAAACTTTATTACATTGAACATCAACCCATTATTTCTGATGAAGAATTCGATGCTCTTTTAAAAAAGTTGGAAGAAATCGAGCGATCGCATCCTGAATGGATCACGGAATTTTCTCCCTCCCAACGCGTTAATGAAAGTTTAACAAGTGGTTTTAAGACAGTTGCACATCGTACTCCTATGTTGTCTTTAGCAAATACGTATTCTAAGGAAGAAATTGAGGATTTTATTAAACGCCTTCAAAAACTCGTCGGAAAACGACAAGTAGAATTTTCTGTAGAGTTAAAAATGGATGGGATTGCAATTACTGCTATTTATGAACAAGGGATTTTTAAGCGCGGAATTACAAGAGGAAATGGAAAAAGAGGAGATGACATCACTACTAATATGCGAATGATTAAAAATCTTCCTCTTCAACTTAGTGGAGAAAATCTTCCTGATTTCTTAGAAATTAGGGGGGAAGTTTTCATGCCACGACAAGTATTTCTGCAATTAAACGAACAAAAGTTACAAGATGGAGAAGTGCTCTGGGCTAATCCACGCAACGCTGCAGCAGGGTCTTTAAAACTCTTGGATCCAAAAATGGTTGCGGAACGAAGGCTAGCTGTTGTTTTCTATGGTCTTGCTGAAGATTCTTCTGCCTCTATCAAAAAGCAAGCTGAAGTTCCTTCATTTTTTCGATCTATTGGTCTTCCGGCATTAGAACATCACGCATATTGTCAAAATATTGAACAGATATGGAAATTTGCTGAAGAAATTCGATCTTTGCGAACTACTCTTCCCTATGATATCGATGGGATTGTTATCAAATTAAATGATTTTAAAGATCAAAAAAGATTAGGTGTCACAGGCAAAAGCCCTCGTTGGGCTATTGCATATAAATTTGCTGCTGAACAAGCAAAAACCAGAATTATTGACATCACTGTTCAAATTGGAAGAACGGGTGTTTTGACTCCAGTTGCAGAATTAGAGCCTATCTTTTTGTCAGGAAGTACGATTGCGCGAGCCTCCTTATATAATCAAGAAGAAGTGCAACGAAAAGATATTCGAATTGGAGATTTAGTCACTATTGAAAAGGGAGGAGATGTCATTCCCAAAGTTGTGAATGTCGAATTATCTCAACGCCCTTTACATTCCCAACCTTGGCAAATGCCTCTTTACTGTCCTTCTTGCGGAACGCAAGTCATTAATATCATAGGAGAAGTAGCCGTTCGATGTCCCAATGAAGTTTCTTGTACTGAACAACAAATTAGAAAATTGATCTATTTTGTGGGAAAGCAAGCTATGGATATTAAACATATGGGAGAAAAAATCGTCATTCAGTTATTTCAAAAAGGATTTATTCATCTTCCATCTGATATATTTGCTTTAACTGAAGGGCAAATTTCGCAGTTGACGAATTTTAAAACTAAAGCCATTCAAAATTTAATGAGAAGTATTGAAGAGTCTAAACATGTCTCTTTGGAACGTTTTATTATGGCCCTTGAAATTAAATATATAGGAATAGGGACGGCCGAATTATTAGCGGCAAGAGCTGGGACTATTGAAACGCTTATGCAATTAAACGAAGAAGATCTTATCAAAATAGAGGGGGTAGGCGAAAAAGTTGCACAGGCTGTGGTTGAACATTTTCAAAATCCAAAGCATCGGCAAGAAGTTTATCGATTATTAGAATTAGGTGTTTGTCCCCAATCTAAAACAGTTCAAATTTTTACGAGCCATGCTTTTCAAGGAAAAATTTTTGTACTTACGGGGAGTTTAGAACATTATACAAGACAAAGTGCTGCTAGTTTGATTAAAGAACGAGGGGGAAAAGTTTCAGATTCAGTTAGCAGAAAAACCAATTATGTGGTTGCAGGAGCCGAGCCTGGATCTAAGCTTGACAAAGCCCGAACATTAGGAATTCCAGTTCTCAACGAAAAAGAATTTATAAGTCTTTGTCATTAGCTTCTAAAAAAACTATTGAGAGTAGGTTAATTTTTTATTTGCTTTAGAAATCCTCTAAAGTTTATGCATAAAGCTGATAAAAATGAGATTTTGAAGAATCAAATGTTTATTTAAAATTGGTTTTGCTTAAGGGATAAACTTCAATACTTATCCATACATGTATTAAAAAGTTTTTACCAAGGAAAGGTGTATATGTCTAAACAATCATTTCATCATGCTTTAGGATTTTCAAAGTTTTTTGCAGCAGCTTTACTTGTCATAACAGCCGCAAGTTGCGCATGTAAAGATTCTCATGCTCATACACGACAAAATAACAATAAGAATAACGAAGTGGCAGATGCTGGTGTAATTCAGATTCGTCAAATTAAAAAAGCTAAAGCTGTTGTACATGGAGTTAATGATAACAAAGTCAGAGGGACAGTGACATTTACAAAAGTTAGTGGAGGAGTCAAAATTATTGCAGATGTAGTGGGATTAACGCCAGGTAAACATGGTTTTCACATCCATGAATTTGGCGATTGTGGAAAAAATGGTGAAGCAGCTGGTGCTCATTTTAATCCCATGAATCAAAAACATGGCGGTCCTGATAGTCTGGAAAGGCATGTGGGAGATTTTGGTAATTTAGAAGCTGATAGCCATGGACATGCTCATTATGAAAGAGTAGATAAGTTTATCGAACTAGATGGTAAAAATTCAATTATTGGTCGCTCGATTATGATTCATGCTGATGAAGATGATTTTAAAACTCAACCAAGTGGTGCTTCTGGAGCTAGAATTGGTTGCGGAACAATTGAAATCGAAAATGAATAACCATTAAAGCTAATTTAAAAAAGTGGGTTATTTATATCACCCACTTTTTTAAATCAATCAGTTACTGTAAATCACCTAACAAAGTTTGATGGCTATAGCCATGAATTTTAACTTGCTGCATTGTCCCAATCAACTCATCTCCACCTGTAAACAAAACGTTTTTCCAGCAACGCGTGCGACCTTTGACAAGGCGATCATCTTTAAAGTTTCGTCTTTCTACAAGAACTTCTACTGTTTGCCCTAAAAACGCTTGTCTATGTTTCATATAAATAGTATCTTGGAGTTGTAAAAGCCTTTGCAAACGGTCTTGCTTGACTTCTTCAGGGACATCATCACGCCATCGCATGGCTGGAGTTCCTTTCCTTGGACTATATGAAAACAAGAAAGCAACGGAGTATTCAATTTCTTTGAGTAAACGGTAAGTTTCTTGAAATTCTTCTTCCGTTTCGGTTGGGAAGCCAACAATAATATCCGTTCCAAGTGCAACATTGGGAACAATTTCTTTAAGCATTTGAACTTTTTCTAAATATTGTTCAACAGTATAAATGCGATGCATTTTTTTTAGGACGCGATTAGCACCAGCTTGTAATGGAAAGTGAACAAATTCGCATAGCGTTTTAAGATCTCGAATAGCTTCCATGAGCTCTTTTGAAATATCAACAGGGTGGCTTGTCATAAATCTGACTCTTTCTAATCCTGGAATTTTATCTAATTGATAAAGCAAATCATGAAAAAGGCATTTCCATTCAAGTTTGTCTTTTCCGTAGCTATTGACATTTTGTCCAAGTAAAGTTATTTCTTTATAGCCTTGATTGACAAGGTGACGACACTCTTCTAAAATATTTTCAGGAGCTCGAGAAACCTCTGAACCTCTTGTATACGGAACAACGCAATAAGTACAAAATTTATCACATCCACGGATAATCGAAACGTAAGCTTTAATTTGATCTTCTCTTTTTGCATTCAAGTAATCGAGTTCGAATTCAAAATGATCATCTGTTCGAATAGATTGTTTACCTGAAGCTAAAACTTCATCAAGTACATGGTTTAAATCATGGATATTGTTAGTACCAAGAACAAAGTCAATATGAGGAAGTTTTTGGAATAGGGAGTCTTTTTTAGCATTAGCCATACACCCGGTTACGCCAATAATTGCTTGACTTTGTTTAGTTAATCCTAATTTTCCTAATTTGCCCATAACTTTTCTTTCTGCGAGATCTCGGATAGAGCAAGTGTTAAAAATCAAAAGATCGGCGTCATTTTCATCATGACTACGAGTCAGCCCTCGATTTTCTAATTGGCCAATCATAATTTCTGAATCGAGTTCATTCATTTGACAGCCGTAAGTTTTGACAAAAAACTTTTTTAATGATCGCATAATTATGTGTTGGTTAAAAGATTAAAGCTGAACATTTAAAGGCTTTTGAATCGAGCCAACCCCGCTATTTCAAAAAAGCCAGCCAAAAAAATTCGCAAGAGAAAGAATTTTAATGATAAAAGATCTTTATTTCAACCCGAAAACATCTTTGTAATTGTGTTTATTTTAATATCGTTTTTAAACGAGAAAATTTAACTCCTTAATTAGGAAAATTTTGAAAACATTTTTTTGATTTAATAAAGTTTACTTGAGTTGTTTGAAGTGGTATTTATTTTTTTTGATGCCCTATATATTGTATGCCAAATAAAATAAACCTCCCTAGTTTTATTTCGGAGTGAATCTGTTTTTTTAACAGGAAATTAAAACTTCGATTACAAGAGATAAAATTAAAAAATGCTTGGCAAAATAGGTGTAAATAAGTATGATTACGACTTATATTATTTAAATAATCAGGTTTACGACTTACCCGTTAACCTGAGCTCTTTTTTGCAAAAGAGTGAAAATTATGCATAAGGTTCGAAAACATGCAAAAGACGTTTACTCCGAATAAAAATGAAATAAAACTTAAGTGGTTTGTTTTAGATGCAACCGGAAAGACTTTAGGTCGCTTGACATCTGAGATTGCAAAAATTCTTCGTGGAAAGCATAAACCTACTTACACAACTTATATGGATTGTGGAGATGGTGTTATTGTGGTCAACGCTGATAAAGTAGAAGTCACGGGTTCTAAAGAAGCTCAAAAAATTTATCATTATTATACAGGTTCTATGAGCGGTTTGAGAGAAATCCCTTACCGTACAATGAAAGCTCGTAAGCCTGAATATATCATTGAGCATGCCGTTAAAGGAATGATGCCTAAGACGCGCTTGGCAAGACAACAAATTAAAAAATTGCGTGTATTTGCCGGAAAAGAGCATGATTTAGCTGCTCAACAACCAATCCACGTTAACATTTAAGAAGAAGTAAGAGGATTATGTTAGAAGAAACAGTAGCAACTGGACGACGAAAAACAGCTGTTGCGTCCGTTAGACTTAGAAGTGGAAATGGCAAAATTGATATTAATGGAAGATCGCTTGAAGAGTATTTCCCACTAGAAATTCAAAGAAGAACCGTATTTGCCCCTCTCGAAAATCTCGGCGGTAATAATCGTTATGATATGGTTATTCGTGTAAAAGGCGGTGGTGTTGAAGCTCAAGCTATAGCTATTCGTTTAGGATTAGCTAGAGCTCTAGTTGAAAATGATGAAAATTTACGTCATGAGTTCAAAAGCCATGGTTATTTGACACGAGATTCACGTAAGAAAGAACGCAAAAAATATGGCCGTGCTGGAGCTCGTAAACGATTCCAATTCTCTAAACGTTAATATTTTCTTGCTAAATTCCAAGATCAAGCACAAAGCAAATTTATGCTTGATCTTTACCTATTGTTGAGTAAAACATTTAATCAAACTAGATTTTTTTCAAAAGTTTACTAAAAAACTTTAAAATTCTTTTCTTTTAATAATTTTTGACGATTTAAAAGTTATCGTTGGCAGTCTAAAACGAGAAAACTCTCTTAGATGAAATCTTAATCGCTATATTTTAGAGATTAGGAAAAATTTTGGTAGATTGATTTATTTCTTCAAATTTTAATTTAAAGATAAATCCTCAGGAATCATCGATAGGGTAGCATATTTGCCTCCCATTTCACGTAAAAGATGTTGCCATAGTTTATCAGGTGAAATATAAAAAACATGCCTTAATTCTGCTGGATGTAAAAACCAGTGCCCATCCAAGAATTCTCTTTCTAACTGACCTGCTCCCCAGCCTGAATAACCAAAACATAAGTGAATATGAGGTCCATTTTGATCTGTAATTGCATCTTGTAAAAATTGTAAGTCTCCTCCAAGATAAACACCTTCCGTAATCATCAAGGTTTGTTGCTGAATTTGACTAGAGGTATGAAGAAGCATCATTTGGTTAGTTTGAACCGGTCCTCCCGATCGAATACTGATATAAGGATTGATTAAGTGTTCAGAATTTACAATTTCTTCAGGGAGTTCTAAGTCTAAGCTCTTATTAATCAATAAGCCAAAAGATCCGTTGGCATTATGCTCACAAATTAAAATGACACCACGAAAGAAAAAACCTGAATCAATATCAGGAGTGGCAATTAAAAAAGTTCCTTTCTGGATTTGAGAATAAGGCATGTTTTCCATCCGATTAACTCCTTAAAATCTACTCTTGGTCGATGACTTGTTCATTATACATCTTTAATGCGTTTTCCATTTCCCCCACACGCTTAATAAGGTCCGCAAACCGGCAGGTGAATTCCGGGGTATTCAATAAGGAATAGGGATAACACTCTGCTTCGTTTAATACCATAGAAATACTAGAAAGAGAAGATGAAATTTGATTGATTTCGTCATTGAAATAATTAGCAAATTGGTTTGAATCAGATAATTTATGTAATAATTTCATTCGTTGCGCTTGAAGACGTTGCCACCGTTTGTTGTGTTGAAATAGAATTCCATACTGCTTAATATCGCTAAAAATGTTCTCACCTTTATTTAAAATAGATTTAACTCGTAAATATAAATCATCTGCTACGAATAGCTTACCTAATGTTCCTTTTCCTTGCGCCATATTTGCAACCAAAAGTTGCGTTTGATTCGTCATTTTTTGCAAATTGACTGAAGCTAAATTGAATTCTTTTAAAGTATTTTCAACAGACACCCAGGAAATATTAGCTTTCTCACTGAGTTGATAAAAATTTTGACAGGCTGCATCTAACGTCTTCCACGATTGGTGGGTTTGTTCCGATAAATTAACAAAGTTAGTAAGTATACGGCTTAATTTTTCTGGTTGATTTACAACCTGGGTAATTTCCCCTATATTTTTTATCGTTTGAGCAATTCCTTCAATGACTTTTTCATTTTTCAAAATTGCAAAAGTGTCATGGAAGTCTTCCAGTACGACCTTGAGTTGCGTGGAAATTTGATCAAATTGTTTTAATGTTTCTTCAACAGATCCAGAAGGAGAAGCATAAAGAATTTGGTTTTCGACATCAATGAGTGTCCCACCTGATTTAAGAGGCTGAGGGTCGATTTCAATATTTTTTTCACCCAATAAACCGGAAGTGCGAATAGAAATTTCATCTGAATTATAGACACTCACGCTAGAATCCACTTTCAAAGTTAGTTGATAGATATAAACGTCACCTTGATGGTTGATTCGACCGATTCTTGCATCAGGTATTTCTTCAATTGAAACAACTTCTCCGACAGGTTTACCGGCAAATGTAACACGCGAGCCAACATTGACTTTATCAATATTGGTAAAGCGAACTCGTAATGTTTTTGCATTATCTCCGACAGAAGGATGAAGAAAAAGAAGTAGGAAGACAATAATGGCAAGAGCGAGAAGAACGAAGATTCCTATTAGAATATTTTTTACCGATGCTGCCATAGTAATTATGAATCTCCCGACTGTTTTGGCTTATAAAAAATTTTTTTATCAATGAACGCATTATTGAAAAAATCATTAAGGAGCGGATCATCGATTTTTAAAAAATCATTTTTTGGAGCTATTTGAGCAATTTTTCCATCATTGTGGAAAGCAAGACGATCTCCGATTTCCAACGCTGAACGAATATCATGGGTAACAACAATACTTGTTGCATTGAGCTCTGCTTTTGTTTGATTAATAAGTTCGCTAATCTGCATAGAGGTGATGGGATCCAGGCCTGTTGTAGGCTCATCATATAAAATAATTTGAGGTCGATAAACAATTAAGCGAGCAAGAGCCGCTCTTTTACGCATTCCTCCTGAAAGTTCAGAAGGCATTTTTTTTTGAGTACCTTCTAAACCGACCATTTTTAAAGATTCTGCAACGCGTTCGAGAATTTCAAACTCAGAATAAGCAGATTCAGGATGCTGTCTTAAATAGAAGGCTGTATTTTCACCGACATTCATTGAATCAAATAGAGCGGCTCCTTGAAAAAGCATCCCCATCGGTTTGATTTTCGTTTGATGAGCACGAGTATTTAAATTTGTTACTTTTTCGCCTTCTATTTCTACAAATCCTTCATCAGGGGTTTCAAGACCGATAATTTGTTTAAGTAGAACACTTTTTCCAACGCCGGATCGACCTAAAATAACAAGGGTTTCTCCCTCATTCACAATCAAATCAAGGCCTTTTAGGACTTGCAATTTGCCATAACTTTTCCAAATTTTCTGAACCCGAATCATGATTGGTGCATCACTATATGTTTAAGCAAAGTTAACGTTTGGTATTATCTCTTAAAACCATTTCGTCAAAAACTCATTAATGAAGTTAAAGGAAGAATTTAGGCCAAGAGTTAAGATGAAGTTTATAATGAGAATGACAGAATAGCAAATGACAACGCTATTGGTTGTTGAACGTCCCACTCCTGCAGCTCCACCTCGGGTTTTCATACCTTTATAACAAGAAATCGTTACAATGATAATCCCAAATACAAAGGCTTTAACCATGCCACTAATAAAATCAAACGTGTTGATATGAAGAGGTAAAGGATCAATAAAAGAGCTTGCTGGCATTTTATAAAAATAAACAGCAATAAGATATCCTCCAAAAATCCCCATAATAGCGCTAAACACTGTTAGTAATGGCATCATTATCATTCCCGCAAGAAAACGAGGCGCGACTAGATACCCAAGTGGATTAACAGACATGGTGCGCATTGCATCTATTTGCTCTGTGACCCTCATGGTTCCTAATTCTGCACACATAGCAGCTCCTACTCTTCCAGTAACCATGAAAGCAGTTAAAACAGGTCCCAGTTCAACTAACATAGCCTTAGCCACCATTAATCCCGTTGCGCTTGCTAAGCCTTTGTCGGAAAGTTGAAAAAAAGATTGAGCAGCAAGAACCATTCCTGTCGAAAAACCTGTAATTGCAACAACGGGAAGTGACATGACCCCAATATCAAAAAGCTGATCTCTGATAAGAATCCAAGTCGGAGGTCGCCGTAAAGAAACCATTATCACGTTAGTAATCAGAAGAATATAATCTCCAAACGAAGATAAAATATTGAAGAAAATAGAATTCATTAAAATACGCGATAAAAATGATAAAAAGAAAAAATAGTTAGGGGATCAAAGATGTGGCTAGATAGATTTGAATTGATTCGTTTTGCCATTTTTTTCCAAATTTTTAGATCAGAAATATTTATCAAATTTTCAAAGAAACGTTGTTTAAAAATAGAGCTTTCTTAAATGAAGTGTAAAAGGGATTGAATTCTGTAAAAATAATATAAAACCGGATATTAGGAAATGACAAAATTAGAGTCAAGATAAGGTCCCTATTTGACTAGATTTAACCATTATTATTAGCCGTAAAAGAAGAATTGAAAAGCCCTCTACTCTAGAAGCAGAAGGCACAGAAAATTTCATTAAGTTAAAACAGAATTTCTAATCCTTACTAGTAAAATGGAGAATATCAAAAAATATTTCTGTCAAAATTAACGGAGCAGCCACCATTAAAACAGCCCTTGAGTTTACTGTTTGTTTAGTGATTAAATGTTGGGCAACAAAGCTTATCGTGATTCCTAATGCTGTTGCAATATAAGTAGAAATAACATTGTTAAACAATTTCTTCGTAACAGCGCTAACTAGAGAAGCCAAAGAAGCCACTAAAGTTAAGTGTGGAAAAGAAACTGAATAGTGATTAAGTTTTCCTGAAATTGCATTTATTGCAGTCACTGCTGAAGTTTGTAAAATTGGTCGTAATAGGTTGATATTTAGAAAATCCGGTTCGGCTTTTATTGCCATAAACAACTCCTGTAAGTTTAGAGTACAGCCAATCTTTTATTTGATTAAACTGATTTCGGGTTTAACAACCGATTCGCGCTTCCGACTGGTTTCGCGATTGCATCAAAAGATTGGTTAAAAATAATGGTGATGCAGTTGCAGTAGAATAGAAAGCTAATTGCTTTTTGTCAATAGACCACTTTTTTTATTTGGATGAATAATGATGATGAGAAGTTTTATTTTTTCAAAAAATAAAAAGGCTTTGGAGTTTTAAGAAGAGAACCGAACTTTCCAACTTAGAAGTTAATAATCATTTTTCCATTTTAATGAGATTTTACCTTGGTTGGCAGTTCCAAGCTCTACTTCAGCTTGAGCTTTTAAATTTTTATGAACATTAGCTTCAATTGCTAGCCGATTCCCTATATCACTAATACTTTTGTTAATAGAAACAAAAACCCCTTCTGTAATGTATTTTCCAATTTGAAGAGAAAGGTCTTTGTTATTATTATCGTTGGCAGAAATATCTAAACGATCAATCCCAATATTATTTCGAATTTTGGTTAAAAAATCATCACTACTTGAATTTTGTTCGCTAGCATTTAAAGATATGAAAGATTGACTTAATTGATCCCCTTGATCAGGAGTAATGTCGGCAATTCCTCTATTGAAGAGAATGTAAGAAAGAACTTCTCGTTGTGAAAGAGGAGGATTTGATCGAAAACTAACGACTAATTTATCTGCAGCTCCTTTGACGATGATATCTGCACGAATTCGATCAATTTCTTTGCTTGCGACGACATAAATACTCGTTTTTTTTCCAGGAGATCCTGCGAAATGGATATTTCCTTGCGAAAGATTAAAGGTTTTTCCGTTGAAATCATATTGACCATTGATGACGCTTAAATCCCCCTTCAAAAGGGGGTTATTTGCTGTTCCTGTAATTGTAATAGCACCCTTCCATTCGGATGAAAGATTGTTTCCTTCAATAGAGACATTGCCAGGGATTTGGAGTTTAATATCAAATGCTAAGGGAGAAGAATTAGAAACTTCTGAAGAGCGTTTAGACTTATGATCAGGATTTTGATTAATAAAGATGACTGCTACAGACTTAATTTGTTTAGGTAAAGCTTCTTCCATATGTATCACAGCATTATCTACTGTTAAATCACCTCGAAGTTTAGACTTCTTTAGATTTCCTACAAGTTGCAAGGATCCGCTAGCCTCTATATCAGCATAATCGGATTCCATAATTGCAATTTGTTTAGGCTCTAGTTTAATATCGAAGGGGAAATGCTGCTTTTTATCCAAACTAATTTTCCCCTTAGCAGTAATAGAACCATGTTTACTATTTTCTGCAGAAAAATGTTTGATAACAACAACGGAACCATCACCTTCTAAAATTGCTTGTATATTGTGATAAATACTTCCAGATTTTAAAATCTCATAGGCACCGTCGGTAAGTTTAATTGAGCCTTTGATTTGAGGGTTATCTATTTGTCCACTTAGATTAATGGCAATTTTCACCTGCCCTGTCAAATTACTTGTGTCATTATAAAATAAGTGCATATAAGGACCAATTTCTCCTCGGGCTTCGAGAGTTACAGAAAAGGGGTTATCTTTTTGTATTATCATAGAGATCGGAGATAAACTAAAAGCAATAGGCAATGTTCCTTGTGCGTGAACAGGAGAACTCCCAATTCCATTTAAAGTGCTTTTTAAATTGATTCCCGAACCATTAAGATCCAATTGTATATTTCCTTGCACTAAAGGATTTTGGGCAAAAATTTCTTCGGTAATTTGCATATTTCTTAAATAAATAAGCAGACTTCCTTCGGGTTGATCAATTGTTCCACCTAAATGTCCTTCGAAGGAGGCTTTTCCTGTAATAGGTAAATCGGGATAAAAATATTTAATAAGTGTGGTGGAAATATCATTTGTTCGGAAGTCGAAAATAATTTCTTTATTAATCTTTTGAAATTGAGCCTTGATCTCCGCCTTACCAAAAGAAAGATTTAAATCTGGTAAAGAAATATTCCCTTTTTGGTATGAAATCCATAAAGGATTTTGAAGTTTTAAAGGTTGGGTACCGTAGATTCCTTCAAGTTTTTCTAAAGCACAGTTTAATCCGTTTTGAAATGACCAAAAGCCGTTTGCTTCAGCATTCCACTCGACTTGACTGTTCCCTTGCACATATATTTGAAAAGGATTCTTTTTTTCAAATGAATTTAAAGTAGTTATTGCATTTAAATGATTAAACGTAGTTGCTTCTGTTTGAATGTGTTCTAAAGAAACGTTTACCTCTCCTTGAGGAGTTGTGAATGGATCTTTTAAGAAAAAATAAATTTGGCCAGATTGTGCTTCGCCTCTCACAGATGAGATTTTATCTAAATGTATTTGAGTGGATAGATCAAAAACAGAATAAGTATCCAAATTGATGTTTTGAGTAGTATTTACAGAAATATTTGATATTGAGTAATCAGTAGATTGTAAGTTCTTAGCTTCAATTTCCGATTGAAGAACATAAAAATTTTGTTTTTGAGGAGAAGGATAAAATTTTGCTTGGTAGCTTAATTCATCAATTTGATGATCATTCATATCTAATTGATATCCATTAAGCTTTGCATCGATCGCTTGTTGTTTATTATCATTAATATTGAGGGCTGGTTTAAGTTTAATCTGAGCCAGACCATTTCCCTTCATAGACGGCAAGTTAAAAAAATTAGAGAAATTTTCTAAATTTGTAAAATGAATATCAAGATGCCCTTCTGTGATCAAATTCAGTAAATTTAGTGTTAAATCTCCTTCTGCGAATGAATCTAAAGCTTTGACACTCAAGTCAGAAAGAGTAAGTAATTGATCATCAATAGAAAAATTGGAATTTAAGTTACAATTTTGATTAAGATGTTCAAATTCGAGCCCAATCCTTCCCCTCATATGTCGATTTTCTAAATGGGTTTTTGAAGATATGTGAACATTTTTAAAGGAATAATTTTCTAATTTCACCTCTGGGCTCGACCCTTCAAAAATAATTTGAGGTTTATTTCTTGAGCCTAAAATGCTTCCTTCAAAAGTTAGCAATCCTTTAATGTTCTTATTAGATAAAAAAGAGAATTTTTCTAAATCTAAGATAGTTCCGTTGAAAAGGCTTTCTCTAATATAAAAATTTTTATCTATCGCCGCTTGTCCATTAAAAATGAAAGTTTGGCTATTCAATTGGATTTCTGATAGCAACAAAAGGTGATTTTTCTTGAAAGAAAACTTCCCTTCTAATTGTAGCTCTTTTCCTAATAAATTTTTATAAAACGAATCTGTTTCAGGTAGTAAAGCGATGATTTGATAAGAGCCATTAATTTTATTTCCTTGCTGTTTGGGATTTTGAATGGTTTTTTGCCAATCATTGAGGGAAGCCATAAAATTGATTTTTATGTCTATAGGAATGACTTCGTTGGACAGCTGGAGAGGATAAGTAAAATGATCGTAATTAAAATTAGATGTTAGATGATTATTATCAATATCAAGGTTGACTACTAGTGGAAGGGGTAAATAATTATTGTTAGCGATTTCGAGAATAGCGTGAGTAGAAAATAAATTCTTAAAGGGATTATTTTTTAACGTACCTTTGATAGAGAATTTAAGATCACCAGCTTGTTCAATAATGTTAGCTGAAAGATTGAGTTGTTTAAAAACAGTAGGTGCTATTGAAATGTTACGTAAATCAATATTTCCAACTTTTACATATAATGGAAAAGGAAAGGTTTTAAAGTTGACTTCAGACGAACTATTTTCGTTTTTAGGCGATTCGTAAATATCTAATAAATTTTGTAGAAGAATATTTTCGGCCTTTAAAAAGGAAATCACAAACTTGCCTTTTAACAGTTGCCAATATTCACAAGCAATGTTGAATTTTTCTATAGTTAAAATAGGTTGTGCTTGACGGGAGATTGAAAGGCCTTCAACGTGTAAATGAAAGGGGAATGTATATTCAAATATTTCTGTTTGAATGGTTGTCTCAGTTTGCTTTTCAAGATAAGCAAGACCTTTCTCTACCACCCATTTTTGCCCTTGTCGTGTAGAAAATAAGGCGATTAAGACTATCCAAATAAATATTAAAGTTGTAAGCAATGTTAAAAAGACTTTAACAAGAGATTTTAATAGTTTCATAATATTCAACGTGTTTATTATTAAAATGATTGGCCAATACTAAAATAGACTTCAAAAGCATTATCGATATGTTTTCTTCTGTTGATGGGCACAGCAAAATCCAGACGCAAAGGTCCAATAGGTGTATAATAGCGAATCCCTAATCCAATCGATTGTAAAAATTTTTTTCGGAAATTGGGGTAATAATTTTGAAAAACATTTCCTATTTCGTAAAAGGTAACGAGGCCAAAATTTTTCGTGAGTTTACTTCGTAATTCTAATGAGTAAATAAATAAAGAACGTCCACCTAAGGGTTTATGCTCTCTTCCAATTGGACTGACAGTTAAATAGCGATAACCTCTTAAAGCATTTTCAGCACCGGCATAAAAACGTTCTGGAGGAGGGATATCATGTTTACTTGCTCCTAAAATAGTTCCAAACATTAATTTTACAGCAAAAACATGCTTTTTATTTTTTGTAAGAGCTTGGTAGAGAGAAGTTGTTAATGAATTAATTGAATAGGCAAAAAAAGGAGAAATAAACTGTACCGATGGAATGATTCTAAGTTGGACGGCAGCTCCTTTTGTCGGATCTAATAGACTATCTACATTTGCCCATTGTAGCTGAAGCGGAATTTTAAATAAATCGAAGGTCCCGTTACGTTCAGATCTTTCGCTACGCAAAAGTTTATACATTAAGCCATATGAGACGCGTAGTTGATCTGAAAGTTTCCTTTCAATAGTTGCTGAGACTGAAAGTGCTTTTTCGGTAAAAGCTTTTGTTCTTTCATGATTATAGTCTAAGAGCCAGACTAAGTTTTGATTTTGCCTTCGATAATCAGGAATTAAGTAAGAAATTCTAGCATCTTGTAATTTTTCCCATAAATCTGTTCGAAAGCTTACTTTTTGTCCTTCTCCAGCAATATTGCGATCCTCCCATTCGGCCGTAATTCCAGGTCCAAATTGGGTAGTATAATTTACTCCAAAACCCATACTTCTTTGTTTTGCTTCTAAAACATTTATTTCAAGTGGAAGTAAATTTCCTTGAACAGGTTCTTGTGCAGGGCTAATATTAATTGAACTAAATAATCCAGAAAGTTCAAGAGCTTCTTGAGTTTTTTCTAATTTTTTAGGGTCGTAAAGTTCTCCTTGATTCCAGTGCAATTTCTTATAAAAAAAGCTTTTTTTTACGCGATCGCAACCATTAATTTTGATAGGGCCAAAGTAAGTTAGAGGCCCAATTTCTACTTCTAATAGGACAACGACAACATCTTTTTTCAGATCAGCAAAAACATCTCTTTTTCTGATTTTTGCGAAAGCATAGCCTTGAAGGTTAAGCTTATCTAGTAATATATCTTCTGCCGTTAAAATCACTTCAGGAAGGGCACGTTCTCCTAAAGTTACTTTTAGTTCACATAATGACGGGAAAGAGGTAAGTGCTGAATCTAACTCTTCTCCCATTTGAAAATAGCGAATAATAAATGCTTCTAAAGGATAAATAGGTCCGGGTATGACCTGAATAGTGACAGAAGATCCATCTTCTGCAACTTGAAAAGAAACTTTTGCCTCGTAATAAGCTAAACTTTGCATGGCTAAAGTTAAGTCAGAAAGATCTGATTCCGCCCGTCTTCTTATTCCTGTTATTGTAGCAGGAGGAGAATTTTTGAGTTTAACGAGTTGTGAAACTGATTCAAGTAAAGAAATAGCTTCTTGATCTTGAATTCCTTCAAAATAAACTTCGTAACAAAAAATTGATGAAAATAAATTTGAAAATAGCGCTGCTAAAATAAAGGTCTTTTTACTATTTTTAAAAGCTAATTCTTTATTCCAAGAGTTTTTAAATAGGTTGCTTATTCGCTGATCACAATTTTGTTTGAATGGGCGAATAATGCTAAAAATGTCCTTCAAAAATGAGTAGAAAACAATAATGATCTTAAACATTATCATTAATGTAGACGAAAGACATAGGTTAAAAAAATTAAAAAAAGTTAGCAACTAAGCATCCCTAAATTTTCTAAATAATGGAAGAAATTTGTTTTTGGTCTATGAGATAAAACTTCTAGCTTACAATTTTATATGCATAATTCTTGCGATTTTATAAGCTTTGAACAATAAATTAAACCCTGATTTTGTTTTTTAATTCTATGGTAAGTGATATGATTAGCCGTCCCATCAGCCAACAAATTTATTCAAACTTAAATCGAGTCATTCCTGGGGGCGTTAATTCTCCAGTTCGAGCCTGTGCTAATATGGGACAAATTCCAATGATCATCGATCATGCCTATCGTGATACTTTAGTGGATGTGGATGGAAAAACTTACGTTGATTATTGCGGGTCTTGGGGAGCTTTAATTCACGGCCATGCGCATCCATCCATTCTTGAAGCTGTGCAGCAACGAATGAAAAAAGGAACCAGTTTTGGGATTACCACGTCTATTGAGGGGGAACTCGCTCAAGAAGTCATTAAATTAATTGATTCAGTCGAAAAAATTAGATTTGTTTCGTCGGGAACTGAAGCAACCATGAGTGCGGTTCGCTTAGCGCGTGGATATACCGATAAAGAATTCATTGTAAAGTTTAACGGTAATTATCATGGACATGCTGATTTTTTTTTAGTTCAGGCGGGATCCGGTGTTTTAGAAGTTTCTCCCTCAGCCTCATCCGCAGGGATTCCTGCTGATATTGTTAAACAAACACTATGTTTACCTTATAATGATATTGAAGCTTGCCGTCAGATCTTTCATCATTCCGATTATCGACATAAAATAGCAGCTATTATTTTAGAACCTATTGCAGGAAATATGGGAGTTATTCCAGCTTCTCAAGAATTTATGCAGTTCTTGAGGGAAGAAACTTTAGCAATGGGAGCGTTACTGATTTTTGATGAGGTCATGACTGGATTTAGAGTCGCCTTGAAAGGAGCACAGGACATTTACCCTGTTGAACCTGATTTAACTTGTTTTGGTAAAATTATAGGAGGCGGATTTCCCGCGGCTGCTTTTGGCGGCCGAGAAGAGATTATGAATCTGCTAGCCCCGTTAGGCTCTGTTTATCAAGCCGGGACACTTTCTGGTAACCCCATAGCAATGGAAGCTGGCTTGCAAAGCTTACGTTTAATTCAGCAACCGGGATTTTACGAAGAATTGCAGAGAAAAACAGATTTACTTTTAGACCCTATTAAAGAAACCATTAAAAAAAACAATTGGCCAATTTGTATTCAACAAGCCGGATCCATGTTTACTTTGTTTTTCTGTAAAAATAGAGTCCGTAACTTAGAAGATGCACTGAAAGCGAACACAACTATTTTTGCAAACTTTTTCAGAAAGCTATTTGATCAAGGTATTTATATCCCTCCTTCTCAGCATGAAGCTTGGTTTATTTCTCAAGCTCATGAAGAGTCTAATTTAATCAAAACGCAATCTGCTATTTTGACTTTTTTAGAAGAAAATTTTTAGAAATTAATCGTTTAATTTTAATATTGCCATTAAATTGTCGGCCAGAAAATATTCAGGAAATAAATATTTATTGATAAGAGGAATAGAAAAATTTGAGCACCATTATTTTCTAAATAGATGATACGAGCGATTTTACAAAAATAAGCTTATATTGCCGAATCTGCAAATATAGAGAAGCCTTTTATTTAATTGAACGCAAACAACCCTAGAATAAAGTTTTAAATTTTTAAAACAAATATTAAAATATTTTGATGAGTCAAAGAAGCTTGTCTGAAGCAAAAGCAAAATATACTTTATAAGACCGAGAAATTTATACCCATTTAGGTAGGGCTAAATAGGTAAGGCTCTCAATTGTCTGTAATCACAAATAAAATATTTTATTAACTAAATGGGATTAGTTAGTTTTTTAGAAAATGAAGGTGTTTTCTTTACAAGTCTTGCACACCTTTGTCTGAGAGTACAATTAAATCTTTCCATGTCGCTTGTCTGACCAGATAGCTTGCTAACTGGTTGATGTTGGCTCCAAGGAATGATTTCATAATAGACATTAAATTTATTAATGAAATAGAAGGCTTTTTTAGGGATTCAGATCGTTTTGCAAAAAGAGGCTCAACGGATTTTATCTCGGGGACCCACTTGCCTAGCAAGCACTTGCCGACTTTGTTATGGAAGACAAGCCATAACTGCGGATCATTTTTCTTATTTCTTACCAAACTCCATCGCTCATCTCCTTCAATTTTAGCCACTTCCAACTCTTCTTTCTCATGGCAAATGACTTGTGCATTTAAATCCTCAGGCAAATCATTGATAACGAAATTAATAAAATTGAGCAGCCATGGCATCCTTACATCAAAAATTCTACAAATTCCATGAAGAGATACTCTTTCTAAAAGAGCTTTTCTGACAAGTTCCTTTAACTGTTCGTTAATAATTTTAGCTTCATTGTTTTCGCTCCACTTTTGCTACACTCTAAACAGCAAAAATTTTGCTTTTCCTGTTTTGGATCATCAATCTTCTTTTCTTTACCAAATCTGATCCGCAATGCATGCATTTCATTGCTCTTCTCCGCTTGAATTAGAATAATTAATCTATCTAATTAGATAAGTTTATTGAAATAGCTTTACCTATTCAGTACTACCTGTATTTTTATTTTTTATTTTAATAATAAATAAAAATTTCAAATAATTTAATTTTTTAATATAAAATTAATAAATTAGTTTAATAATTAAGAAGGAGATTAAATTAAAATTTATAATAAGGAGGCTGTGTATGAATATACCGACTAGTGGATCAACTCCATCTCTTCAAATAGGAGAATTAGTGCAATCAAGGGAAATGACATCTGAACAACCAAAAGAAAATACTTCAAAATCATCTGAGGATTCTCAACAAAGTATATCTACAGAAATAGGTGATACTAGTGTTTCTATGCAGGCTAATCATAATGCTTCTGTGCTTGGGCATTTAACGTCAACAAAATTACATCGAGAAATAGATCAGCAACAATCTGTTGCTAAAACACAGGAAAGTGAAACAATTTCTGTAAATCCAAATGCACTTAGACTAGCAAGTGCCGAAGAATTTCATCAAGCAATAACAAATGCAAAGGCTGGTAAAACTGTATATATTTATCCTGTTGAAGAGTATGCTGAAATGACAATGTTGCTATCTAATGCTGGGTCTTTTGGCGTTGCCATTAAGAAAGATGGAGATATTGTTTCTGTCTTTAAAAGTACTGTTTCAGAAGTGCCTAAAGGTGTCACAGATATTCTAATTCCGGAAGCTTTAAAGAATGGAGGAAGACGTTTGGATTGTTTTAATATGCCAAATCTTCCTTTACCTCTGATGTATGCTAAACACGGGCTTGTTCCGGTTGCAAAAGTTGCATTTGATCCGAAAGAAAAGCCAGAGGGTTGGGAAGAGAAAGATGGAACACCCGATGTTATATTTATGGCTTACAATCCTGCAAAACCCTATCCTACAGATACAAGAGAGAGGCTACCGCTAATAAATGCTGATATTAACAAATTAGAAGCTGTGGATTACGGCAGTGCTATAAAAATTCAGGAAGAGAAAGTAGAAGAGTTTAATTCTAAAAATTGAGAAATTTTTATTGCTTTAACTTTTTTTTAAATAAGCTATTTGTACAGACATAACAAATCTGCTAAATAAATTAATAATGTTGGCTGATATTAAGATTATCTTAATCTGGCATCGTTAAATTACAGATAAAGGAGATATTATGACAAAAGGACTAGAAGAATTTAAACATAATTTCTTTTTAAATGATCATAAAAGCAGTTTTTCTACAGAAAAATCTTCTATTCATCAGCAGCAAACTCCTGAGCAAATTTCCAATATTTCTGAAGCAGATATTAAAAAATTAATGAGTCAAACCAATTTTACCGAAGCAAAGGCAAAAGAAGTTTTAGAGGATCGAGAGTTTTATATTGAATTAGCTATGAAGCAAGGTTTAAGCAGAGAAGAGGCAGAAAAGCATGTTGATTCTACCTTTTAAAAATTTGCAAAATTCGAAGGGAGTCTAATATTTAGTTGACTCCATTCTGGGTAATTGAGACATATGAAGAACAGTAATTTTAATTCATTGAAATTTAAATGTCCAATTACCAACGAAAATTAGATAGATCTGTTTAATTTATAAATAGCAGGTATGAGCAGTGCTAAATAGATAAGGCTCTCAATTGTCTATTGTAGTCACAAATAAAATATTTTATTAACTAAATGGGATTAGTAAGCTTTTTAGGAAATGAAAGCGTTTTCCTTACAAGTCTTGCACACCTTTGTCTTAAGAGTACAACGAAATCTTTCCATGTGGTTTGTCTGACCAGATTGCTTGCTAATTGGTTAATGTTGGCTCCAAAGAATGGCTTCTATAATAGACATTAAATTTATTAATGAAATAGAGGGCTTTTTTTAGGGATTCAGATAGTTTTGCAAAAAGAAGCTCGGCGGTTTTTTATCTCGAGGAACCACTTGCCTAGCAAGTACTTGCCGACTTTTTTATGGAAGACAAACCATAACCACTCATCACTATGTACATTTCATGGCTCTTCTTCGCGGGAATTAGAACAATTAGTTTATCAAATTAGATCAGTTTATTGAAATAAACTTACCTATTTAGCATTACCTAATATTGATTTATCAGGTAATTTTAAAAAATATGTTTTACTTTTTCTTTCTTTGGCAATCGAGCAGTTAACTTTTTTTACGGTTTAGTTTTAAACTTAAAATTTTTGTTAATATGCCTCAATTACCAAAAAGGAGTTGATGAAAAATAAATTTTAACTAGTTTGAAATTTTTGAGTTTTAATAGACAGAATCTACCTGTTCCTCTGCCGCTTGTCTATTTAAACCTTGCTTCATAGCTAATTCAATATAAAACTCTCGATCCTCTAAAACTTCTTTTGCCTTTGCTTCGGTAAAATTGGTTTGACTCATTAATTTTTTAATATCTGCTTCAGAAATATTGGAAATTTGCTCAGGAGTTTGCTGCTGATGAATAGAAGATTTTTCT
>NZ_BASL01000620.1:0-1623 GCF_000648255.1 Candidatus Protochlamydia sp. R18
GGTTACTGGCAGACAAAGGATATGATAGCGACGCAATCGTTGAGCAAGCTATAAGTCAGAGAATGCAAGTGGTGATTCCTCCACGAAAGAATCGCATAACTATACATCTAATATGGACTGCAGCCAAGAATGAGGCTGTGTTCTTTGCATAACGGGTCGCTATTCCTCTCCAGCGCTTCAAATGTAAAAATGCATTTTCCACCAAATGCCTTAACTTATAGAGATCTTTATCGTATTCTCGACCAGTTATATGGGCAGAAGTCTCGTGACTACACTATCTAGTCAACTTGTCCCTACAACGGCTCCTTCTTACTATCCTCTTCAAGAGATTAGTGATCCTTCTGCCTTCTCCATGCAAAAAGTTGACTTAATATTATATCATATCTCCTTGCTATTCGGGAAACAGATTGACCTTCTTGATATGTTTTTTCAATGATCTGTTTTTTTTCTTCTAAGGACCATCGTCTTCTTCTTTCTACTGATGTAATTAATTTATTATAATTAGTCATAAATCTAGTTTTACTCCTATATCTTAGAAGCAAGCCAGATGGTTCGGTTCATTTGGGGAGCACTACAAATCTAAACCAATTCTATTTTCAATTAGATTGGCCATCAGCAAGTTAAAATCATACAAAGATGACTTCTTCGGGCAAAAATGTAAGCAATCAATTATCCACAAACAACTTTCTAAAACATTTATACAAAGATCAAAAACAATTAAAATTGATAGGAAAATTTTAGTTTTATGTGGCATGGCAAATACATATAGTCAAACAGTATTACACTAGGTTGCTGCAAAAGGCTACTCTGTAGCGGTTGACCTGTTTATCTATATCATGAATGAAGCTCGTATAACTTTAAGTTTTTTAAATAATACGGTTGGTTATATGGTTTGTTGGATAAATATGTGATTGGACAACAAGATGGAAATCTTTTAAACCAGAAGATTTGTCATTAACCAATCAAAATAGACATTCATAAAACCAAGAGATCAATTGATATTCTTACAATCCATTCATCTGGTTGTCCAAAAAATAATCCTTATGGTTTACCTATAATGCTAGGGTTAGTAAATTTTAAAATTTTAGATCTCTTGTAGCCCATTTATTTAGTTATCATATAGTCTCGTAGACTTAAGGCATTTTCAAATTAAAAACTAAGAAGTTTATATTTGAATTATATTGAGTCTTATTTAATTTTTAATGAAACTTTATTTCCATGATTTTTATCTATACATTATGTTGTTAAAACATTTATAAATTAAAATTTATTTTACTCAGTGGGATGGTCATTTTGAATATTTCTAATTTTGGGCTTAATTCTAGTTATTTTGTTAATACAATGGCTTCTTCTTACTCTCAATCTCAAGGGATTAATGACCCTCTTGTGGATGAGAATAATGCCTTAGACAATCCCTTGCCTAATACACAGGAAACTAGTGCGCCAACGATTCTAGCTTCCGATCTTTCAGTTTCATCTGAAGAAATTCAATTAAACTTTCAAGAGGGAACTTCTCTAACTATTTCTTTTTTTCAGCTAGCTTTATTAAAGGAAAAATCACCCTATTTCAAAAATTTGTGGTCGGGGCAATTTCAAGAAACCCTGCAACATCCTCTGGCTTTG
>NZ_BASL01000619.1:0-754 GCF_000648255.1 Candidatus Protochlamydia sp. R18
GAGAATGAGAAATAATCAGAGAAGTTCCCTCTTGAAAGTTTAATTGAATTTCTTCAGATGAAACTGAAGGATCGGGAGCTGGAATCGTTGGTGCACTAGTTTTTTCTGTATTAGCCAAAGGATTGTCTAAGGGGGTATTTTCATTCTCAACTTGATCGTTAATGTCTTGAGGGGGATAGTAAGATGGAGTCGTTTTATGGACAAGATAACTAGGATTAAACCCAGAATTAGAAATATTCAAAATGACCATCCCAATGAGTGAAATAAATTTTAATTTATAAATGTTTTAACAATATTATTTATAAATAAAAATTATTGCAATAATTATGAGATAAAATAGGCAGTCACGTTTTAAGAGAAAGTTTTATTTTATCAATGAAGAGTTATTAAAAAAACAAATAAGGATCAATATGGTTCAAACATAAACTATGGTTCAAACATAAACTCCTTAGTTTTTGATTTGAAAATGCCTTAAGTCCGCATAAATTCATCTGTTTAAGATTAAATTTTCCATTTCTAGATAGTGTAGTCACGAGACTTCTGCCCTGCCCATATATAGCAATACATCTAATATGGACTGCAGACAAGAATGAGGCTGTGTTCTTTGCATAATGGGTCGCTATTCCTCTCCAGCGCTTCAAATGTAAAAATGCATTTTCCACCAAATGCCTTAACTTAATAGAGATCTTTATCGTATTCTCGACCAGTTATGCGATTCTTTCGTGGAGGAATCACCACTTGCATTCCCTGACTT
>NZ_BASL01000618.1:0-1062 GCF_000648255.1 Candidatus Protochlamydia sp. R18
AAAACAAGCCTTGATTAGACGGTCAACTGAATAAGCTAAATTTCAAAGCTTAAGGGGGGAGAGAGGCCTTAGCAAAGTCCCAAACATCTAACTCCCCTCCTTTATCGCAGCAAGCCAAACGGCGCTCATCGGCATAAATACCTGTTAAATTACACTTTAACGCTTCTGCTCCTCTATCTTCCAATTTCTTTTTTTGTTTAGTAGAGCAAAAAGCTCCCACGTTTTCAGGTTTGTCTGTAATATTTAAGCACTCAATTAAATAGTAAGGATTAGTGGCCACCCAGCAATGTTCTTGATCGCTGTCGAAGTTAAGGAACTGGACAGGAGAAAGATCAAAAGAGTGCGTTGTAATCTTTTTTCCAGTAGTGGGTTCATAAAAAACAACATACCCCTTGTCAAAACCCACAGCGAGTTTTTCGCCATTATAGGCTGAAGCAGTAATACATTTAGATTTGGAGTTGAGATGAAATTTGGATTCTCTTTCAAGAGAATCCTCAAAGATTTTTTTTCCGCTAGCAGCATCCCAAACTGTACAGAGGCGTTTTTTCGCATCCTTCCCCAAAATAATGATGCGCTTTTCATCAAATTGCACTAGCTCTTTGCAAAGAGGATCTAAAAAGAGCCCGTCCAAAAGAATCGGTTCCAGATTTTGGGAGGAATTCTCTTTTCGAATAGCTTTGATAAAATAAAGCGTGCCATCTTCACATTGAATCAAAATTTGGTTATCGCGGCAATCGAGCGAGCGGATGGGAGAGTGGAAAAGGGGAGATTCGTAACATTTTAAGCCATTTTCTATATTAAAAATGGCAAATTGCTTGCGCTGAGGCAACACTAAAATAAGCAACTCTTGGTCAACATGGGCTTCCTCAAAATTTTCCACCCTGCTTAAGGGTTGCGAAGGAAAAGGTTCTTTGAGTGGCCAGCGGTAAAGAAAACCTTCTTGCGTCACTTGGATCATATGCCCTTCTAGATAGTGGATCAAACGAGAGTTTTCGTCTTTTAGGTTATCAAAAACTAATTGACAGCCTTTTTCCTCAAGAGAATAAACTTGAGCAGTCCCAG
>NZ_BASL01000617.1:0-1470 GCF_000648255.1 Candidatus Protochlamydia sp. R18
TGGAAGATATCCTTTCTTTCATTCAACTAGCCGATTATTATCAACTGTCAGAAGTTGAGAAAAAATTAGAAAAACAGCTGATTGAGGCGTATAAATCCCAAAAATTGGAGCTGTTTAACTCCAGCGAAGATAGTCTACTGGAATTAAAAGCTCTTTTAAATTTTGCGCAGCAGTATCGATTAAATGTTTTAAAAAGCTATTTGGTGAATTCCTTATTAAACCAAACCTCTCAGTTAACCGAATTTGAAAAAATTTTAAAGTATTTTTCAAATGAGATAGAAGAACTCAATTTTTCAAAGAACATCTTTTTGACTGATGCCCATCTGTTAGCGTTAAAAAATTGTAAAAATTTAAAAGCACTACATCTCCAAGAATGTCCCAATCTCACCGATGCTGGATTAGCCCATTTAGCATCCTTGATGGCTTTGCAACATTTAAATCTGGCTGAGTGCCATAAAATCACCGACGTTGGCTTAGCCCATTTGAGACCTTTAGAGGCTTTAACGCATTTAAATCTGAGATTGTGCAAACACCTCACTGACGCTGGCTTAGCGCATTTGACACCTTTAGTGGCTTTGCAGCATTTAAATTTGAGTTGGTGCAATAAGCTCACGGATGCTGGACTAGCCCATTTGACATCTTTGGTGGCTTTACAGCATTTAGACCTAAGCTATTGCGAAAATCTTACTGACGCTGGATTAGCACACTTGCGACCTTTAGAGGCTTTAACGCATTTGGATCTGAGGTGGTGCCATAAGCTCACTGACGCTGGATTAGCGCATTTAACTTCCTTAGTGGCTTTGCAGTATTTAAATCTGAACCTATGCTGGAAACTCACGGATGCTGGATTAGCGCATTTGACACCTTTAGTGGCTTTGCAGCATTTAGATCTGAGTTCGTGCAAAAAACTCACGGATGCTGGATTAGCGCATTTGACACCTTTAGTGGTTTTACAGCATTTAAATCTGAGTTCGTGTAAGAAACTCACGAATGCTGGATTAGCGCATTTGACACCTTTAGTCGCTTTGCAGCATTTAAATTTGAGTTGGTGCGATAAGCTTAGGGATGCTGGATTGGCGCATTTGACACCTTTAGTAGCTTTGCAAGATTTGGATTTGTACTCTTGCGAAAATTTCACCGAAGTTGGATTGGCGCATTTTAAATCTTCAGTAGCTTCACTTCATTTAAATCTGAAGTGGTGCAAACGTTCTCAATAACGTTGACTAAAGAAATATTATTTGCTTTGGAAAAGTTAATAACCTGAACTTTGGGTTTAGGTGTTTAGGCTTAAACAAGATACATAAAATTTGAATGACAAAAGACCTCAACATGATTTAAAACATTTGTTTTCCCAAACTAATGTTTAATATGACATGAGAGGTCAAAATGGATTTAATCAAATTATATTGTAGTGTAGATGATTTTTGGAAGTCTTTTGAGCAGAAATGGAATAAACAGTTAATTGATCAT
>NZ_BASL01000616.1:0-2734 GCF_000648255.1 Candidatus Protochlamydia sp. R18
TTGTGAAGCTTTTATCCGCGCAAGCCTTATCCCAACTCCTCGTCTTCGAGCTCCTCTTTTTCTAACTTTTAGTCCCATTTCCTGATAAAGTCTAAAAAGCTTTTTATGGTTAATCTTAACGCCCCTTTTTTTCAATATAAAATGAATGCGCCGATAACCAAATCGAGGTCTTTCAAGAGCCACAGCTTTAATGAGTGCTTTTACTTGTTCATCTCCTTGCCTTTTCGACAACTATCGCCCAACTGATCGATGGAATACTAACAATTTAAAAGCCTGTCTTTGGCTCAATCGATGGTTTTCTATCATCCATTTAGCACAAAGTCGCTTAGCAGCTGGGCTTACCACTTTTTTGACAAAACATCCTTTAAAGCCACAATGTCTAAAGCTTGGTCAGCAACAAGTCTTTTAAGCTTGGTATTTTCAGATTCAAGGCTCCTTAATCGTTGAGCTTCGGAAACATCCATCCCACTAAACTTTGCTTTCCATTTATAATAAGAAGCTGTGCTGACTCCGTGCTTGCGACAAACTTCTGCAAGAGGTATTCCAGAGTCAACTTCTTTTAGGATTTTAATGATTTGTTCTTCTGTGAATCTTTTCTTCATACTGGTTTCCTTTTTTTAAAGGATAGCATGATTTTCTACTTTCTGTTGGACCTTTTTTGCGGGGCAATGTCACCTTGCTAAAACTTCTCAAGCCCTTTAGTACCTATTTAAGTTTATATGAGAAACCTTGATCAGTTAAAACAATTCCTTAAAGAGCGGGCGTAGTTTCAGCATGTTTGCTGAAAAGGGAAAGGATGCTTATAAGTTTTAAGGGTTATTCTTATAAGCATCGAAAAGATGAAAAGGATAGCAAAGAAAATGCTTTAGCATAGAATAGGTATCATTATTATTTAACCAAGCACATATTTCCGGAATGAGGATTTTCCAGATGGGGACAGTTCTGATACACGTGCACATTAAAGAGGCTGTTGTTGGACAGATTGAAATGTAAATCTATACCTGCAAGTTTAGTTTTTATTGAAAGCCCTTTTGCTAATAAACGGGTATAATGGCAAATAAATTCAAATAATTGAGATAAAATTTTAAAGATAGACTGAGAAAACTCGGTTAATTTAGAAATTTTATCAGTAGAAATTTCTTTATTTTCTCGATAAAGTGTATTAGGAATTAAAGATTTCGATGTTTCTAACATAGAATCTGTGTAGCAAATACTAGAATTAATTGAGCTGTTGTTCATATACTTCCACCCTTTGTTGAGGAATTTGAAAAACTTCTTGTTTCTTGAAATTTTTGTCCATTAAATTCTTATCAAGATAATAATCATCAGCATACTGATTGAATAAATGCGATAGATCTTTCACCGCACGATGATGAACTTTCGCAAAAATTTCAGGAGATATTTCTATATATTTCTGACTTTCAAACTCAAAAATGCCCCATATATTAGTTGGTAGGCCAATATTGCGCATTTTCTCAATCACTGAACGGAAATTTTTTTGTGTTGCTTTAGGGCATTCATTAATTAAGTAATCTGTGTATTCTTCTGGTGTAGGAGATGAATCAAGTTTTATTTTTGGAATACTCACGAATTCATTCCCATAGACACTAGTCCAAATCCAACCCGGTATAAAATTGAATGTTTCTCGAATGAAACTTTTTTCCACTAATTTCATGCATGCTAGATATTCTTGGATGGCTTTTTCAGCAATTTGTTTAGTTTTATCGAGTTGTATTGCCAACTCATTGTCAAAATTTTTTGAATTGGCAATTTCTGTGCTTTGATAAAAATAAAATTTATAAAGGCTAAAACTAAAATAGATAGGAGTTTGCAGAAACATATCTTCTAAAATCTCCCATTTAGAAAAAGTTTCAGGCGTGGCTCCAAGTTTTTTGAGATATTTTTGCGCAGCAGCATCAGCCGCAGCAGGAGAACACTGAGAGCTGCCATTTTCATTGGTTTGAATCTCTTTATGAAACTCTATACTTGAGTTAAGAAAGTTGAGACAAAAATCGATTATCATATTTACCTCCAATTCATCCTATATATTTTAGTTAAAAGTTCAACATTTTTTTAATTTTTTCCATGTTGTTTTTTTAACTAGGCTTTCGGTTTTTTTTAAACCAACAATTAGCTGATTTAAAAGCATTTTACTTTTTATTGCAGTAAAGCTAGATCTCGTACAAAACACATTAAAACAATCAAATATTTTTTAATAATAAAATTTAATACGCATTTTTGTTTAAATCTTTATTTTTTTTACAAAAGCCGTTTTTGTATAACTCTAAATCTGTTTTTTTATGTTAGGAAATCATATGATAAAAAATTTGCAATTAAAATAATTTACGACGATTAATTGCAAAACTAAACGGCATATAGCCAATTAAAATAAGGAGACTTTAATGGAACCTTCTTCGAGCAGCATTAGTTGTGGAAGTTCTCAAACTTGGGTACCTATAAACGCGCAAGAAGCTGCAGATCTTAAATTAAAAGTAAAAGGAGATATTCAAAGCTATGTCGGTCATCTGCGAGAATTAAAACAGCTTGAAGCAAAAAAAGCACAACTTGAGGCACAGGAAGTCAAACTTGAGGCACAGGAAGTACAACTTCGAGCTCAGAAAAAGCAGATTCATGCAGAAGCTTTAGTCGCTAAACAAGACCTTGATCAAGAAAAAGTGAAGCTTCAAAACGCTATTAATTTAATGACTGCTAGACTTTTTTATGGAGTTTTCCA
>NZ_BASL01000615.1:0-3097 GCF_000648255.1 Candidatus Protochlamydia sp. R18
TCATCTCACCGATGCAGGATTAGTCCATTTGACACCCTTAACGGCTTTACAGCATCTCAATCTAAATGGCTGTGTTAATCTCACCGATGTAGGGTTAGCCCATTTGACACCTTTAACGGCTTTGCAGCATTTAGATCTAAGCGATGGCTATCATCTCACCGATGCCGGATTAGTCCATTTGACACCCTTAACGGCTTTACAGCATCTAAATCTACGCTGCTTTGGAAAACTTACCGATGCAGGCTTGGTTCATTTAACACCTTTAACGGCTTTGCAGCATTTAGATCTAAGCGATTGTGAGGATCTCACCGATGCAGGATTAGCCCATTTGATACCCTTAACAACTTTGCAGCATCTAAATCTGAGTTGGTGCTTTCATCTCACCGATGCAGGATTAGCCCATTTGATACCCTTAACAACTTTGCAGCATCTCAATCTAAATGGCTGTGTTAATCTCACCGATGCAGGATTAGCCCATTTAACACCCTTAAAGGCTTTGCAGTATCTCGATTTAAGCAATTGCTATCATCATCTCACCGATGCAGGATTAGCCCATTTAACACCCTTAAAGGCTTTGCAGTATCTCGATTTAAGCAATTGCTATCATCTCACCGATGCCGGATTAGTCCATTTGACACCCTTAACCGCTTTACAGCATCTAGATTTAAGGGCTTGTAATAATCTCACTGATGCAGGACTAGCGCATTTAGCACCCTTAACAGCTTTGCAGCATCTAGAGTTAAGCGGTTGTGGTCATCTTACCGATGCAGGATTGGCCCATTTAACACCCTTAACCGCTTTGCAGTATCTAAATCTGAGTGGGTTCTGGCATCTCACCGATGCAGGATTAGCCCATTTGACACCTTTAACGGCTTTGCAGCATATAGATCTAAGCCAATGCTGGAAGATCACTGATGATGGATTAGCACGTTTTAAAACTTTAGCAGCTTCACTCAATTTAAAAATTATTAACGAGAAAATTTTTTAATAAAACAAGAAACCTAGAGCCAAAAATAGAAAAAAACAGTCCTAATGAGTTTTTAGTATAGATTTGAATGCGATCCATTTTATTTTTTTAGCTGCCCATAAGTTATGGGTTGTTAATAAAATACATACGCAATGTAATATACTCACCTTATTCAGATAGGCAAAAACGGTAAAGATTGAATCCTTTTTTGATTGCATTATCATCAACATTTTTATATTGTGAATTAGTTAAATATTGATTTAAAGTATCTGTGAAAGGGGGATAACTTTAGGCTAGAGAAGATTCGGCTGAATTTTAGGCTTATTATTAAGAGGATTTTGTGGTCATACTATAGTAGCTTGTTTCCAACTCGAACGTTAGCTGCTTTTATAATTTTGCAAAGAACAACCTATAGAAATAAGGGTAAAAAAAAGCGATCATCTTGATCACAAAACTACTTGTTTTGATCCATAATCTTACCTAGCACTACTATTCTTTTCTCTATCCGATCACCTTTTTTACAAAAACTAAAACTATGTAAGCTTTCCTTCTCTTACTCAAGTCTAACCAATTCCAAATAGGCTAGGAAATAATTTTCTTCATCTTGATACAATAAATTGATCAGCCCAATTAGTATTTTGAACGAATCATTTTTTTAGTTTGGCTTGCAGCATTCTTTCTCGTATAAATCCATGATAGCATCGCAGGCAATGATTGAGCGGTCAATCTTTCTATCTTTGCGCAAACGGTGAATATATAGCTCGGTGAATGCTTATTCGGCTTCTTCCGTTAGGTAAATGGTAGCCTTTATTTTTTTCTTGTTGCGGCGCTTAGCCATTTGTTCATCATGACTGTCAATTTCTTTAGCGTTTTCTTGTATTAACTTTTCAGCTTCTTCACTCATTTTTACTTTATATGGCGTGTTCCTCGACCTTTAAATCACCTCTAGGTTTATTATGGAGATATTTTTGATTTAGAAGTTTCTGATTAGAATTTTTTTTCAATCATTGTTTTAACTTAGACTTATCTTTGCCACCTATAAACGTATAATTTTCCAAAACGGCATTATCAAATCACAGAATTACCCATGCTGAGGGCCTTAAAGCTTAAAAGAATGGTATTTTCTTACTACGTATAGTTTAAGGAAAACAATTTACTATAAGTTAACAAATTCAGTATTTGTTAACTTATAGTAAATAGACATTCTCTAATTGTTCTTTTTAAAGTAACCTGGAATAAATATCATTCATTGATTCAAGGGTGATGAATAGAGTAACAAGAAAAACATTTTACAATTACTTATTGTGAATTATATCTTTAATCTTTGAAGTTAGTTAAATATCATGTTATTGAATTAAAATGCTAGCTTTAAAGCTTGCTAACCCAGCATCAGTGAGATGATAGCACTTACTCAGATTTAGATGCTGCAAAGCCGTTAAGGGTGTCAAATGGGCTAATCCATCCCCAGTGAGATTCCTATTCTTAAAGTAGAGGGATTTTTCCCTTAACAAAGCTAGCTGAGAATGAGAAATGTTCAGAGAAGTTCCCTCTTGAAAGCTCAGTTGAATTTCTTCAGATGAAGGTGAAAGAGCGACGGGAGCTGGAATCGTTAGTGCACTAATTTTCTCTATATTGGGCAAGGGATTGACTAAGGGATTATTCTCATCTACAAGAGGGTCGTTAATATCTTGAAGAGGATAGTAAGAAGGAACCGTTGTGTGGACAAGATGACCAGAATTAAGCCCAAAATTAGAAATATGCAAAATGACCTTCCCAATGAGTGAAATAAATTTTAATTTATAGATATTTTAAAATTATGATGTATAGATAAAAATTATGGCAATATTAATAAATTAAAATAGGAAGTCAAATTTTAAAAGGAAGTTTTATTTTATCAATGAAGGGCTATTAAAAATTAATTAAAAATCAATCGGGATTAAATATAGAATCTTTAGTTTTTAATCTACAATGCTTTAATTCCACGAGATGATAAGATCATGCAATAAATTGGTCATAAATTATTATAGTTTAGCTTGTATTGTTTATAATTTATAAACCTTCTGTACAGGACAATTTTTTTGAAAATGTAAAAAAACTCGCGATATGTGACATAATACTTCAGAAACCACT
>NZ_BASL01000614.1:0-1204 GCF_000648255.1 Candidatus Protochlamydia sp. R18
TCATTTAAATTTTATTCTTCTTATTTATTATCAAAGAGATAAATTCAAAATTCAGGTTACTAGCAGTCCAATTAATACACTTATCCAGCCTTTCCAACCGTCTTTTTTCATAATTAATCCCAATAAGGATCGCAGGGTTCTTCCCTATAATCTACAATATATTCAAAAAGTTCTATGCACTTTTTTTAAAATCCTTGGCTATCACAAATCTAGTGACAACCTTTTTTTAAATAGCGCATACTGCTAATGCACAACTTGCTTGATATCGAGAAGCTTTAAAAACTCTCGAATACCAAGCCACAGTTGTAATTGCATTGGCAACACACCATCCTTTGCATCCTTCGACACCACATATTTATTTTACATTCTTCATTGTCAGTAAATTACTCTAAATAATTTTTCTCGAGATTTTGGCAACTATTATTATCGAACTTGTTTATCATTAACGTTCCTGAATTTAATATTTTCATATCATTTTTACTACAGCAAACATCAAAGTGAATAAAGTAGTTTGTCATAATATTTTATAACATTTACATTCAGGAGAATGTTAAATAATTATTTTATTTTCAAGCTCAGCTTTTTCCTTGCGTAAAACTTCTAATAGCGTTTTTAAACATCTCTTTTACTTGGTAAATTAGGCTTTTTCATTAAAAAGCCTTGTATTTGCTTTAGAAAGCTCTTAATTTTATTTTTCAAATTTTTCAAGCTTTTGCTGGATCCCTGTTATTTGCTCAGTTATTTCTTCTAAAGTTTTTTGGGTAGTTTCTAAATTTCCTTCAACTATTTGTGATTGTTCTCTAAGCAAAGACATTTCTCGATTTTGTTCTTTAATTCTGCCTTCAAGAGTAAGAGATTCTTCTTTAAGAGTAAGAGATTCTTCTTTAAGAGTAAGAGATTCTTTAGAAACTTGATCTATCAATTTTTTCAAATTAAAAAGTTCATCGGAAAGATTCATAATTTTTGTGTTTAATTGATCTTGTGCCTCTTCTACTTTTTGATCGTTTACTTGAATTTGAATCAAATCGCGTAAAAATTCTAATTCTAATGTTTTATTAGATGGAAGTGGTCCCATAATATTTACCTCTTGAAAAATGTTTAAATTTAATTTAAATAAATTAACTGTTTATAAACTTTATTTTTTATTTATTAAAAGTTTATATATAACATAATAAATCATTAATATTTTTTAATCAAATGTTTT
>NZ_BASL01000613.1:0-41936 GCF_000648255.1 Candidatus Protochlamydia sp. R18
ATTTCTCCTTTCTCATTGATCATGAGATGCAATTTAAACCCGAAAAACCACCCTGAAGTTGTTTTCCCTCTCTTTGCTAAACCTTTAAAGACCTTGTTTCTTTTTATGCGTTTATTGTGGCAAACATCTATCGATGTAGAATCAATAAAAGCAATTCCTGTGATTTCTCCTCTTTTGTCCAAAAGATAAGCAAATAGAGGAACAAAAAGGTTCTTCTTTAAATAAACAAAGCGGCTATAACTAATTAAGTTTGGAAATTCTTTAACTAAGTATTTGGTAACATACCCATAAAAGTGCTTAAATGTTCGATAATTTGATTGATGAAATAAAATGACAATTGTCATCATCTCTGGTATCGATCATTCAGGTTGAGGTCCTCGCTTTGTTTTGCCATGATCAATTAACTGTTTATTCCATTTCTGCTCAAAAGACTTCCAAAAATCATCCACACTACAATATAATTTGATTAAATCCATTTTGACCTCTCATGCATATTAAACATTAGTTTGGGGAAACAAATGTTTTAAATGATACAAAGGTCTTTTGTCATTTAAATTTTATTCTTCTTATTTATTATCAAAGAGATAAATTCAAAATTCAGGTTATTAATAAAGTTGATGTGGTAGGGGAAACACCTAATTCGGAATTTTTTATGGAATTTTGCTACTCAGGAGAAAAATTTGTTGATCCATTTAGCTGTGATAATACAGAAACGTATGTTCGTAGATGGTTAATAGGAAGTAAAGAATTTCGTTTAATTCAAGATAATGAAAATATTTCCTATGAGTTACTGGATCGTATTAATAAATCTATTATTCAATAAAAAAATCTACTTATTCCACAACTTGAAACTATTCAAGATAAAATTAAATGTCTTTTAAGCTGAGAATTAATAATTAATGACGATCATACGCCTTCTTTTATACTACCTCCTACCTACGAAATTTGCCATCAATGGGAAATTGAAAATAACGAAATTACTTTGTTAAAGAAAAATAATGATTTAATTTGGCAGCTATTTAATAAAAATACTAAAACAATTGCTCAAGTTCCATTTAATGAATAAACTTTTAAAACTTTTTATTGTGAATCCACAACTAAAAGTAAAATCGAAATAGCGCTTAAAAATTATCCCTTGGAACATAAAATTGACTTTATCAAAAAACATCTTGCATTAGTTCCTATCACCCATTCAATCGCTCGTATTCAATTTTTATGTTTTAAGATATTTAGTCAGTGCTATGTAAAAAGTTGTTGCCCTAAATATCAATTTCAATTTGCAGCAAAAGAGGAATTAAGTATTTTAGGTTCTGGTAGAGAATTTGTTATTAACACTTCCGATAAATGGATGTTTAATGGTCCCAGTTGCGTGTTTAGTCAGATTATCATTAAAACTAAAGAATTAGACCATCCTATCCATCCCTTTTATATAGGAATTGAGCCAATAAGTAAAAAAAGCCGAATAGATGATCGTGTATCCGTGAGTCAACTGATATGGGCTGTAACTTTAGTCGCCCATACAGGTTGTGATGGTAATCATGCAGAAATTCGTATTGAAGGAATCAATGATGGATTTGACAATAGCCAATTTTCAACTAGTAAAAACCCTATTTCTTTGGAACAAGGTCAATATTTTATGTACGTATCTCATTATCGACCATCAATTGAAAGTGATGTAATTTTTCCAGGAAACGAGGAAGCTGAATATGAAGAAAGGTCTGCCATTTATTTAGTCCCTAGTGAAAAAATAAAAAAAATGCTTATAGAAATTAAAAAAGAAAAAGAGACTCCTCTTAAAGAAAAAAATCCTTTTTCGTTTTTTGGAAGTGATTCGATAGTTGGTCGAGGATGCCATAATTGCACGACTTGGGCTAGAGAAAAGCTTAAAATGTTAAATATTAATCTCGATGATCAAGTAAATTATTTAAAATTAATGTCAAACCAATATAAACAAATTTTAATTACAAAAGCTAAAGATTATACAGAAAAAGATGAGGTACATTTAAATTGCCCTCCACCTTTACAAAGACTATAAACTAGTTTACTTTAAAAATAATTAAAAATAAAATAAATAATTTTTAATTATTTAATATTTAAACTTAAATAAATGAGGATTAAATGAAATTTAATTTAAATAATGTAACACACTTAACTGAATTATTTTCTATTGTAAAAAATGCTAAAGAAAATATTTCTTTTTGGGGATATCGTTATATCTATATCGTGGGCTATGAAAATACATTACCAATTGATGCTTTGGCATCAAAACTCATAGAGTTAGTTAGAGTGGATTTTGATTTTAGTGAGGACGAACGATTAATTGGCAAATCTATAACTCCTATTATTGAGAATCTTTATGAACAAAATAAAAAAAGGATTAATGATAAAAATTGGTTTACTCAAATTATTTGCAAAATAAGAGATCTTTGGAAATTTAATAAAGAAGGTGGATACGGAATCAAATTTGAATGGGATAATTATTTTTGGAAAGATACTTTTGATTATTATACAGAATATCAATACAAAAAAATATTTAACAAAGATCCTATTCGATGCACAGATTGGCATGATGCTTATACAGGTCCAAATAGATGGCTTGCACCAGCTTGAAAATTTGTCAGGTAATAAGAAGAATCAAAAATAAATGATAACCTATATAGTTAGAATTTCAAACATCAATAAATAGAACGTATTCAAAATTATAAAAAAGAAATTCTTATCGCTAAACTTGTTTATTAAATAAAATTAGGTAGCCCTAAATAGATAGAGATATAAGTTTTTATTTTATGAATGCTTTATTTTTTTATTTTAAAAATATGGGAGCATTTGATGAACATTTTCTGCTTTAATCGCCATTCACATCCCATGCGTGAAAATGGTTCCATTCAAATCGTAAAACAAAAATAGGAATGCCTTGCATTTCGAAAGCAGTCATTTGAGAACCTTCAAAATAAAAACGGTTTCATGGAGCAAACTTTTCAGTTATTGCCAAAAAACTTAAATGCATCAGTCATTGTTGAAAATGAAAAGTTCGGAGTGCTTATCCTTAAAGGAGTTGAAATGTGGAGTTTTGTGGGAAGTTCGAAAAATGTCAGTAGCTATGGCTTTTCATGCATTCAACAACACGCCAAATCTTAGCATGTTATGCAAGAAAAAGGCCAAAAGCTTCAGGAAAGACTTTGATGGCAAAACTGCCTACAAAATAAGAAAAAAGCCCACTTTTTCACAGATACAGTCGCAGCTTAGGATGAAATGATCCCATAGCAGCAGCACAGTCCTGTTGGCAAAGAAACAAGAAGACGAGTGACACGGAAAAATTTGAGTATCCAATCAGACAGCGATGCGCAAGACTCATTCGAAAAATAGGATCTTTTTCAAAGAAAATAGAAAACGATATTGATTGATCAAGGTGTTTTTATCTGTAACGACAATAGCAATTTGAAATCACTACCTACCTATTTAGGACTACCTTCTATTTGAGAAGAAGCATATAAATTGAGCTACTGAGTTTAAGAAAATTCAGTGGGAGCTAGAGGAATTTTTTTCCGTTTGAATGTAGGTTTGAATATAAATTTGTTATCATCAATCAAATTTTTTTGGAGAAAAAGTTGCCTGGTAAATCCTTTCTTTTAAATGATCAAAAGAAACTTCTTCACCAAAAGTATATTGGTAAATGTCTTGACGTATTTGATTATAGCGTGCTTGGTCAAAACAAAGTTCTTTCTCTAAAATTTGATAAAACTGGGTATAGTTATGAGGTTGAATTTCAAATCCACAGCGGTATAGAAATAAATTTCTATCTTTTTGAACGTCTCGTTTTCGCTGATTTAAGAAAAACATCGGGCGGTTGAAGGTGAGAAAATCATAGCCAATTGACGACATATCTCCTAAATAAATATCAGATCGCGCGAGTAAGGGATAAATCACTGGAAAATCTTGAACAAAAATAATATTTCCTTTTTTTTCATATTTTCCAATCATTTGATAAAGAGCGGGGCCATCCGTTTCCTCTAAAGCAGGATGAATTTTAACCAACAAATTGTAATCCTCAGGAAGATTTTCAAAGATAGCCTGTGCATGCATAAAGGATGTCGTATGATCTTGGTCGTGACAAGTTGGAGCATACAAGATTGTGGTTTGCTTTTTTTTAAATCTCCCCCAAACCACTTCTTCAGCTATGGAATCAAAATGAGATTGAAACATTTTGTAATACAAATAGCGATAATTTCCTGTCCTAGGAGCAACATTAAGATGATTTAGAATTTTGAAATCTTTGAACAAATCCAACATGTTTTGTCCGTATATTAATACAATATCTTCCCATACACTCTTTTCTAGCCAAAAGATTTTATCCGAAAAACCATGAGGACAATGGACATTTCTTACCTCTTTTTGAAAAGCTTTTTCAAGTCCTTGAAATTTAGCATAGAAATCGTGGCGGTGCCAAGGTTCCGACTGAAAGAAGACATCAAAATTTTCAATTAAATAACGAGGTGTAACATCTTCCCAATCATGTAGGAGGATTTTTAATTGAGGATAGAGTTTTTGAGAGTTGATCGCGTGTTTTTCATCCGTTAAGAGTAATGGCATCTCCATTGCTACACAAAGAGGGGCTAAGTGTTCAGTCAAATGAACATACGAATTAGGATTTAAGCCGACACAGGCTTTTTGCTTCATATTTCTACTCTTAAATTAATAATGAGCTACCTTTTAAAGCTTTGTGGATAAATTCAGCCCTTTTATGAGGTATTTCTTCAGGGGTCAATTTTTGTTTTTGGTGGCAGATTAAATGAGCTCGTCTGATACTAAACAACAAATCATTTAATGTCTTTTGATCGATACCTTTCAACCAGTTCAAATCAAGACCCAATTTAAGTAAACTAATGGCTTTCATTGCCTCAATAGATTCAATTTGGTAAGAATGTAAAAGAATCGCATACGCACGACTAATTTTATCTTTGAGATCAGAAATTTCTTGGTCATGCTCTTGTTTCAAAATATTTCGAACACTTTTTTCTTCCAGGACTAATTTAGTCGCCAAAGTCCTTAATGAAGAAATAATATTTTCTTCTGTCATTCCAAGAGTATAATTATTATGAAAAGCCACAATATCGCCTATGATTTCATGGGGATTTCCTTGTAAACCTGTTTGCTCAATTCCCTCATCTTTATCTTTTTGCAAAACGTCATTCAAACGGTTTGTATAAATCAATCCGGGTAGATGCAAAAAAATAGTCACAATGAGGCCTGTTCCACATCTGGTAGGATCTGCGGTTAAAAAACCAAATTTTGAGGAAAAAGCAAAATTTACTAAATTATTTAAATTTGTTTCGATTTTAACTAATCGCTCCCAAGCTCCTTCTAGTTCTTCTTTAGTATCTACCCAATGCAGCATCAAATGATCGCGTAAATTGAAGCCGGCTAAAAATTCTCCCGAGGCATCTAATACAAATGCTTCACCCGTATTCGCTTGATGAAAGCTTTCTGGTGTTAGAAAATGTTCTACCAACAATTCTTTTTCAATCGGTTGCATATCTTCAGCTTTAAAAAGCTGTGATTTTTTTAATAAATCATTTTTTAAAAGGTCTTTGTATAAAAGAGAAACGATCTGTTTCCGTTTATCTGTCTCCAGCTTACTTGGGAATTTGAATTTTTCTAAATTTCTTAAAAGCGTCAAAGTTGTTCCTAGCCAAATATCATTTCCATTAACACTCCAAGGGTTTTGGTCAGATAATAAAGAATAAGGGTTATTTTGATTCGCCACGCTCTTCCCCTTCTTTTTCTGGTTTTAAATCTTCTTTATGCTCTGTTAAGGCACGAATTTGATCTCTCAACAAAGCCGCTTGTTCATAATCTTCTCGTTGAAGAGTTTCTTTAAGAGCTTCATCAAGGGCTAATAAGCGAGAAGAAGGCTTAATGACTAGAGTTTCTCCAGGAGCTCGACCGATATGAATAGGTGATGATTTTTTAATCGAAACAAGGCGAGAAGTAAGTCGATTAGCGGCTTGAATTTCAGCTAATAGAATATTACCAAATACATTGTAGCATTCTGGACAACCTAACTGATGTCCTCTTTTAACTTCTTCTAAAGTAGTTCCGCAATTTCCACATTCTAGAGCAGCCCCCAAGCCTACTTGACTTTGAATATATTCTTTTGGGCTTGTTCCATGCAGTCTTCGTTCCAACTCTGGACAACTTGCACACATACTAGTATGAGTCATATTCTCACCCACAATTTCTGTGTAGCGAACAGCAATTGGTTTTTTACATTCTCCACATTCAAGTGGTCTATCGGAAAAGTTTTTGTCTGGATTTTTATCGACCATCGAAATAAAACCTCTGAAATTAAACGTTATTAACCAACCAAATGATTTTTATTAAGAATTGAGCATTAAAGAGTTCCAGCTTATTAAAAATTCAGTCTCATCAACCCTAACATCGTTATCATTAAAGTCATACCAAATCACACTTTAATGTAAAATTTTTTTCAAATAGCAATGTAAATTTTTTGCAAGAAGGATAAAAGGAGCCTTTGCAAAAGTTTTTAAAAAAGAGGTTTTCGAAAGATTAAACGATTTAAAATTGTGGACTGATTTGTTTCAATATGTAAGAAATTAAATATTAAAAAATAAAGAAAAAGCTTTTTGAAAAAGCACCTTATTAAAAGTAATCGCAAGAAAAGAGCTTATTAGAATAAGTCTGCCTAAAAGACATATGAGTCTTGATGGACTCGAACCATCGACCCCCTCATTAAAAGTGAGGTGCTCTAACCAACTGAGCTAAAGACTCTTGATGACCCCAAGGGGATTCGAACCCCTGTTATCGGAATGAAAATCCGGTGTCCTAGACCTGGCTAGACGATGGGGCCAGGTAAAAAACTTAAATCGTATTTAGAATAAATAGGATCCAAACTATTCTTCAATTTTTGATTGAAGAGGCTTTATCCTAAAATAAAGCCTCATTTTTTTACAAGCATTAAATTGTGGAAATTTCTTTTTCTTTTTTTTCCGCGATTTCATCAGCTTCTTTACAAAACTTATCCGTTAACTCTTGAATATTTTTTTCGAGTTTTTTTAAAATATCTTCTGCAATGATTCCTTCCGATTTTTGTTTTCTTGCTAATTCATTGGCATCGCGTCTGATATTTCGAATACTGACTTTTGTCTTTTCTTTTTCTTCATGGCAAATTTTTGCCATTTTTTTTCGAATTTCTTCTGTCATAGGAGGAATTTTTATACGAACAGAATGCGCATCAACAATAGGCATTAAACCTAAATTTGCTTTTTCAATACCTTTGCCAATCGATCCCGCATTTTGAGGATCAAAGGGAGTGATTAATAGTTGACGTGCTTCGGGAGCAGAAATCGAAGCAACATCTTTTAGACGCATAGGGCTTCCATAGACTTCTATCATCACATGCTCAACCATTCCCGGATTGGCACGACCCGTACGAATATTTTTCAAATCATTCTTTAAATGTTCGATTGCCGTTATCATTTTGGTTTTAGTTTGATCAACTATGCTCATATTAACTCCTATTATCTATCTAGCTTGTTAGCTTCATGACCAATTTCTCCATCATCAACTAAAGTTCCATGGCTATAATCTGTTAAAACATGGTCTAATCTATTTTCAAATAGACGCTTCATGTTAAACACAAAGATAGGAATTTGATGATTTCTACATAAAGCAATAGCAGTAGCATCCATGACTTGTAATTTTTCTGCAAGCACTTGAGAATAAGAAATTCGATCATATTTGACAGCTTGGGTATTTTTTAAAGGATCCTGATTATAAATCCCATCCACCTTAGTCGCTTTAAGCAATAAATTTGCTTGTATTTCACTTGCTCTTAAAGCTGCAGCTGTATCTGTTGTAAAATAGGGGTTACCTGTTCCTCCGACGAAAATGACAACCACCCCCTCTTCTAAATATTGCAAAGCTTTACTCCATTGATAAGACTCTGCTACTTTTGGACAGTCTAAGGCACTCATCACGCACGTTTTGACTTCTAAACTTATTAAAGCTTGTTGCAGAGCGATCCCATTTAAAAGCGTTGCAAGCATTCCCATATGGTCTGCAGGAACACGAGGCATTCCATTTGCTTTAAGGTTTATTCCTCTGAAAATATTTCCTCCTCCAATCACAATTCCTAATTGAATTCCCAATTGTTGAATTTGTTGAATAGATTTAGTAATTTGAAGGCAAGCTTGTTGCTGGATACCAAAGCCTTGGTTACCAATCAACGTTTCTCCCGATAATTTGAGTAAAATGCGCTTGGGAAAGATGCTCATAAAATCCTTAGAAAAGGTAAAAATAATTTAAAATCCTTAAAAAGCTCTAGCTAAACTTTCCATTTGTAGATCCATATTGCGTTTAACTTCTTATAAAGCTCTTTTTTTTCAATGACAACTTTTTTGAAAGTTAAAATTTTAAGGAGGCATTAATTGCCTCTTTATTGACAAAAATCGCATGCATTGAAATAAATTTTGGAAACAATTTTTTCACAAGCACTTCTTATGATGAAACTATTAAGAAATTAAAAGATGTGCTTATGTTAAACCCGAAATCAAATAGACAAGATCTTTTTAAAGCTTATTTAGACATTGTTCAAATTGAGCAAGCCAAAATGTCTTTTCGTTAAAATCAGTCAAAAACCATTATTTACTACATAAAAAAAGCCTATGAGTTAACTCATCAAAATGGCCCTTATCTTGTCGAATTAATGAAAATTTATTTAGCAGACAAGTTTTTCAAATAAGCAGCTTCTCTATTCATTGATATTAATCCCTAACCTGGGGAATATCAATTTAGTTTAAAAAAGAAGCGTATGAGACTCTGGCAAAAGGAATAAATCCTTTTAATAGACCACTAGCGCTTACATATATAGAAAAAGCATTTAAACTAGACCTGTTTAATAAGTCATATAAAAAGCGAGTTATCAGCTAATCTTTAAGTAAATAAAACATTTACCGATGTGATTAGTTTAGAAGATTTAGAAGAAAAAATAAGTAGTACTTCTTTTATTTAACTTCCTAAATTTTTGATTTATATCATTTTGAAAAATGCCATCTCAAACACTATATTGATTGTTTTCAGTATTCTAAAGATCTGTGAAGAAAGGGAGTCGTTAGGGCCTTAAATCCGCTATTCTCCTAAGAATATCTATTGATGCCATGCGTTCTTTTTCTTCTTCTAAAGAAAGATTATCGAAAAAATGAACCAAATATCCATATTTTTTTTCATTACTAATATATTGATCGACATTTTTTTCACGTGCCTTCCTAGAAAAAATGACAAACTCATAATCCTCTGATCCATCAATATAGCTTAGTTGATCAATATATTTAGACTGAATCAGATAGGTGCAATGAACAACAGGAACTTTGAAAACACCAATCTTTTCATATGATACAATTTTTAAATAGTCGGGATGATAACTGTAATATCCCGTTTCATCAATTGCACAAAAAAAATTACTATAATAATTATTAGTTTCTAAAGATCGTAACAAGGGCGCAATAATAGGCTTATCTTGTTTGATAAGATCTGTTAAAGTATCAGCTGTAATAAAATTATCACAATCGACAACAAAATAATAATCTGACTTTAAAAGCTTGGCATGTTCCAAACTGTCATTTCTAATTTTTGCCAAAATTTTAAATCTTTCTGAAGTCCACTCATGAGGGCGATTTGTTAAAACTGTGTTCAAATCTTGTTTAACAAAGATGACATCCTTATATAAATTTCCTTTTTCTTTAATCCAAGCTTCCAAAATTTCCTGAGTCTTATCAACATTGTTGTTAGTATGAATATAAATTGAGATACATTTCTTATCATAATCTAAATGTTCAATACAATTTAAGAACGCAGGAAGTGTGTGTTCTTTATTACGAGCTAATAAGGCTAAAAGCACTGTTTGTTGATCACTGGGATGCAAATCTACAGCCATTAGCTGGCCCATAAAAATATATAAAAATAAAAAAAGATGTACTCTTCGAAGAAATGAATAAAACATAGGGGCTATTGGTGAAGGATTGTTTAAAAAAACTATAAATCTAATACAATTGAAAAATAAGCCTAATCATTTCCATCACTCATGGATCGATCACACCAATTCCAAGTCCAATAATGATTTTTACTAACAACTATCGAATCTTGACGATAAACAGATCTTGTCAATGATGAGTGAGAAGGCATAACCAAGCAAGTAGATTGATCATGAACAGGATTAAATAATGTGTAAAGATAATCAAACGGAACAATGATTTCAGCTCTTCCTTGCACTCTTGTATGCCAAACAGAATCATGAGTCGCTGCCATTGATAATTCGATAAAATCTCCAAGTGTTGCTAATATTCTGGCTTTTCCACCAATAGTGTGATGCTTTTGATCATGGAAAAAAACATCCTGGTCATGAGACCGTCTATAATAATAGGGTCCAGCAGCAACATAAAGTCCAATACCCTGACAACAAGAAGGTTTGACAAGCCAGGTACCAATTTCAGTGTCTAAGCCAGACCAAACATATCCACGCTCCCGCAATGTTGCAAAATAACTACCAGAATAGTCAAAAAGACAACATTGATCCCATCTGTTTTTATTGACAGGAAGATAGCCATTGACCCTAAATTCAACACAATCTCCTAAAAGTTCAACCCCTAATCCTAATTGATTTAAATCCCAGCCATTAAAACGTCGATAGTCGTAATAACCATTCAACCCAACCATCCATCCGTTATACGAAAAATGGCGCAGTCCAATTCCTACGCTTCCTCCCCACTTACCATGATCAAAAAGAAATACTTTTCCATCTAAAAAAATCTGAAATGGGCGACAGGAAGAAAAAAAGGGAAAGATCATCCCACCAAATGTCCCATAGCTTTTTTGGCAACCCAAACTTTTACCAAATGTATAACTCAAATCTAAGACTACCAAATTTTTTGTATCATTCCGATTTTCTTTAAAAGGATAGGCTTCCTTTTCGATATTATTAGGAAAATTTTCTAATGATATTTCTGAGTATGAAGAAGCGGAATTTTCTTGATGATCTGAAATAAAAACACTTTCTTCAAGCTCTGAATCTAAAGTTGAATGACCTTCACTAAAATCAGCCACAACTAAATAAGGAAACAGTATTAACAAAATTAAATAGGAATATTTCATTTAAAAACCTCTGGTTTTATTGCTTGAGATAATGATATTGTTGGTAATCTGATCTCCGTGTTCCTTTATTCAATATCACATAAAAAATAATTGGATCTTACTTATTCTTATGAACTACGTCAATCGATTATGCAAACTTAGAGAAAAACTATCTTCTTTGCCTTGCGATGTACTCTTAATTGAACATCCCACCCACATTCTCTATTTAACAGGATTGGAATTATCTGCCGGGAAAATTCTAGTTAGCGAAAATCAAACATGTTTGATTGTGGATGGACGATATTTTGAAATTTGCAACCAACAAACTCTTTATCCTGTCATTCTTCTTCACGAATCTTCTCTCACAAATTGGTTAAAAGAATACCAATTAAAAAATTTGGGGATAGATCCAGAGACAACAACTTTTGGAAGATACTCTTTTTTATCTAGCTCTCTTTCTTCATGCGCTATCATCCCTATTCCTTCTCCCTTACAAGAGATGCGTTTGATTAAAGATCAACAAGAGATTATTTATTTAAAAGAATCGGCAAAACTAGCTTTAGAAGGGTATCATTATTTAAAAACTTTACTCCAAGTAGGAGTAACAGAGGCAGAATTAGCCTTTGAATTGGAATTTTTCTGGAAAAAAAAGGGGGCGAAACAATTAGCCTTTGATCCAATTATTGCTTTTGGCTTTAATAGCTCAAAGCCTCATTATCGAGCTGATAAAGAAATTTTACAGGCTAACATGCCTGTGTTAATCGATATTGGAGTTGTCGTTCATCATTATCACTCGGATATGACTCGAGTTGATTTTTTTGGGAATGTTTCTGAACAAATTCAGTCTATTTATTCTATTGTTGAGGAAGCAAAGCATCAAGCAATGCATTTATGCAAACCAGGCACTTTGATAGGAGAACTCGACAATACTGCGCGCTCTTTCATTGAATCCAAAGGATATGGCGATTATTTTACCCACAGTCTTGGACATGGAGTTGGTTTAGATATCCACGAATCTCCTACCATTCGACGCTCAGGTCCATTTAGTGATTATCCCTTACAAGCAGGAATGGTCATCACGATTGAACCGGGAATTTATCTTAAAGGAGTTGGAGGCGTACGATTAGAAGATACTCTTTTGATTACAGAAACGGGTTACGAGATTCTGACTCAATAGTCATTACAAAATATATTCATTATCTATAAAAAAATTAGAAAATAATGGATTACTTCATTAAGTTAACCCAATCTTAACTAACTAACAGCAAATTATTTACTTTTTCTTAATTAAAATAGTTGTTACAATTTTATTAAATAAAAAAATTTCCTGGCTTAAACATGTTTAGTTTCCGACAAAAAATTTTTATTAGCTATGTATTTGTCTTTTGTATCTTCATTATTCCTTTGTTTCCTTTAGTTTCTCATTGGGTTCATCGAATTATCATCAAAGGGATGGAAAATCGTGCTTCGGAAATTATAGCTCATATTCAAGATGCCCCTAATAAAGAGACTTTAATCAAACGCTTAAAAGATCAAAAGAGTAATATTTTCTTTCGCATGGGAATTATCAGTGAAGAAAGTAAAGTATTATACGATTCTCACGTTAAACGTATCCTAGGGCCTAAATTTCATCAGAATTATGTCCTAGATCATCCTGAAGTTCGTGAAGCATTTGATTGCGGATTAGGTTTTCACGAAGCATATTCTAAAATTCTTCAGCAAAAATTTACTTATTTTGCTAAATCGTTTGGTTATCAGAATAAAACATACGTTTTGAGAACCGCCTTTCCTCAGCAATATGTCGATGAAATGACTCGAGATTTTGAAATTGGTTTCTTGGTATTTGCAACTGCGATTTTACTTTTATTTAGCGTGATCACATGGATTGCCATGAACCATTTAACAAAACCTATTCAAAAAATCATCCAATCAGCTAGATCTTACCAAATGGGAGGCCAACAAAGCTTTTCAGAGATAGATACAAGTAATTTAAATCCTAAAGATGATTTTACAAAATTAGCTCTTACTCTCAATAGCCTATCAGCAAAAATTAGAAATCATATTCATATTTTAACGCAAGAGCGAGATGAGAAAGAAGCCATCTTAGAATCACTTGTGGAAGGAGTAATTGCCGTTGACCGTACAATGTGTATCGCTTATGCAAATCACATGGCAATCAAATTTATTGGATTAAATCAACTTGATTTAATAGGTCAAAAATTTTCTTCTCTAAACCAAGAAAAATACTTAACACTATTAAGACAATGTCAGGAAGAAGAAAAACCTTTAATAGACACTCTAGAAATAAATATTGAGGGGAAAAAACTTTATCTTGATATTGTTGCGGCTCCCAAAAGGAATAACAGTGGAGCCATACTTGTTCTACAAGATAAAACAGCGCACTATAAAATATTCGAAATGCGAAGAGATTTTATTGCTAACGCTTCCCATGAATTAAAAACACCTATTACTATTATCCGTGGATTTGCTGAAGCACTTTACGATAATCCGGGGCTACCTCAAGATATTCAAAATGAAATTACCACTAAAATTGTCCGTAACTGTAAGCGCATGACGGCTCTTATTAAAGATTTGTTAACCTTAGCAGATATTGAGAACATTCCCTCTTCTCGCTTAAGCTTATGTGATCTTTTTGATTTAACAACTCGTTGTCAATCTATGCTTCATGAAATATTTCCTGATGCCGAAGTGAATATCGAAACGTCAAGCGATGACATTAAATTAATAGTAGATGAAGATTTATTCGAATTAGCGATCATGAACTTGATTGAAAATGCTGCGAAATACTCTTCGAGGCCGGCGCATATTTTTGTCAAATTAAACGATTTATCCGATCATATTGTGATTGAAGTTGCTGATCAAGGTATCGGCATTCCGCTTGCCGATCAAGAGCATATTTTTGATCGTTTTTACACGGTAGATAAAGCTCACTCTCAAAAAATGGGAGGATCAGGGCTTGGGCTTTCTATCGTTAAAACAATTATTGAAAAACACTTTGGTACAATTACCTTAAAATCTGAACTAGGTAAAGGATCGACTTTTACGATTACCCTTCCTAAATCAATTCGTCCAGAAGTGGAATTCTAAAGATTTTATTTACCGAAAATAGTGAGATTTCCCACAATGCGAGAAAACACTTGATAGGGAGATTTGATGACTAATGATGTTCGCTTAACTTCAGATTTAATTCACGAAGCCCAAAACAAAATTGATCAGATTAGACAAGAAATAGGAAAAGTTGTTGTTGGGCAAACATTTTTGATCGATTGTTTATTAATTGGTCTATTTGCTGATGGCCATCTTCTCTTAGAAGGTGTACCTGGTCTTGCTAAAACCCTTGCTGCCACCACATTTTCTAAAATCATTGACTGTCAATTTAAAAGAGTTCAGTTTACTCCTGATCTTTTACCTGCAGACTTAGTTGGAACCCCTATTTATAATCCTAAAGAGGGAACTTTTAGTATCAAGCAAGGCCCTATTTTTACCAATATTCTACTTGCTGACGAAATCAATCGCGCCCCTGCTAAAGTTCAATCCGCCTTACTAGAAGTCATGCAAGAAAAACAAGTGACAATTGGAGGAGAAACATTTGAGGCCCCTCGACCTTTTTTAGTTTTAGCGACTCAAAATCCGATTGAGCAAGAAGGAACCTATCCTTTATCTGAAGCACAAACAGATCGTTTTATGATGAAAATTTTGCTTACTTACCCATCTCGAGCAGAAGAAAAAGAAATTCTCAAACGTATTGGTTCTTTATCCCCATTACCCGCTATTTCAGCTATTCTTAGTGCAGAAGACATTCTTTTTTTTCGAAAGCTTGTCAATGAAGTCTACTTAGATGAGAAAATTTTTGAGTATATCTTAGATATTATTCAAACAACGCGTAAACCCGAAGATTATCAATTAGGACAGATTAAAGGGTTACTCGAATATGGGGCTTCTCCAAGAGCCACCTTAGCATTAAAACAAGCTGCGAAAGCGCATGCTTTTATTAGAGGGCGTTATTTTGTAAACCCGCAAGATATTAAAGATGTGTGTCTTCCCATTTTAAGACATCGTTTACGACTTTCTTATGAGGCTGAAGCCGAGAATTTAACAACAGATGCTGTCATTCGACAAATTTTAGATACGCTGCCTATCCCATGAATCCAACTCTACTAGAAATTTTTCAACATATTCGCCGCATCCAAATTGAAACGACCCGTAATGTGGATGATCTTTTTGCAGGAATTTACCGCTCAGCTTTTAAAGGTCGCGGCTTAGAATTTGAAGATGTTAGAGAATATCAACCAGGTGATGATATTCGAAGCATTGACTGGAATGTCACAGCTAGACTTCAAACACCCTATTTAAAAAATTTTCGAGAAGAAAGAGAGCTCACAGTGATGTTGGTAGTTGACATCTCTGCCTCGTCTCATTTTAGCCATATCAAACAGTTAAAAAGTGAATTCATTGCAGAAGTTGCTGCTTTATTAGCTTTTTCAGCTATTAAGAATCAAGATAATGTGGGATTGCTTCTATTTTCCAATCAAATAGAACTCTACCTGAAACCTAAAAAAGGGCTTCGACACGTTTTGAGAGTTATTCGTGAGCTTCTATTTTTTCAGCCTCAGTATCGGGGAACAGACCTTCAAAAAGCTTTAAGATTTTTAGGAAACGTCCAGAAAAAACAATCAACTTGCTTTCTAATTTCAGACTTTTTGACACAACCTTTATTTCATGCAATTCATGTCACCGCCAAAAGACATGAACTTATCGGAATTCAACTCTATGACGAATATGAACAAATTTTCCCCTCTATGGGATTAATTTCATTATATGATTTAGAATCAAATAAAAAAGCATTAATAGATTCATCTGACAAGTCCTTACAAAAGTTTTATCAAGAGTCATCAAAATATAGACAACAATTATGGCAAAAAATATTTGCCAAAGCTGGCGCAGCATGGATTTCAATTCGAACAGATGAATCTTCTACTCAAGCACTGTATAAATTTTTTAAATTTAGGCATAAAAAGTGAGTTTTTGGATCCGATTCATCCTATTATTCCCTATATTCCTTCAAGCAGAATTAACATGGAATACTATCCAAAATGATATTTCTATTGGATTGGAATTTTCTTCAGAACATATAACCTTAGAGCAGCCTTTGACCGTGAAGGCGAACATACATTCTCCCTCTTCTGATAAAATGAATAAAAATATGCTTATCCATCAAATGACACATTCATTTAATCCCCTTCAGCCAGTTTTTGCAATCCAGGAAGTTGTTCAAACATCTCAAGAAGAAAATCAAAAACAACGTACAAACTTTTCTCTTATCCTTTCTCCATTGCAAGTTGGAGAAATTCCTTTATCTTTTTTAAATATTTTATTTGAAACAACAAAGGAAGAGAAAATCAAAAATATTTTTACACCCATTTTTCCTATCGAAGTGGCAAATTCTGAAGAATTGGATAAACAATTCTTACCTATTGCACCCTTATTCTCCATTGATCGTCAATTTCCTTTAACATTAACAGAGCGTAACCGAATTGATATCTACGAAAATAAAAAACAACTGGATTTAGAAGCAGAAAGAAATCAAAAAATTTTTTCAGAAAGGACGGTTCCTTGGCTAACAATCCTGCTGTTATTGTGTTTACTGCTTACCTGGTATGGTCGAAATATATTTTTCCTCAGGCATATAAATTTGCTTTCAGAAAAATCCCCAGAATTAAACGCTCAACAAACTTTATTGCTATTAAAACAAGAACACCTTCCCCAACAAGGTTTATACAAATCTTTTTACACACAACTTCAAGATCTACTTTTATCGTATTTAGAAAAGCATTTAAAGATGCGCTTAAAATCTTTCACTGCAGAAGAGTTACATTTTCAACTTATTCAATCTAATTTTTCCCCCACATGGATTGATCCCATTATCAATTTCGTAAAAAAAGCCAATCAAATTAGATTTTCTAATGATCCTCTCATAAATATAGAATGGGAGATGGATGAAAAACTTGTAGAAACAATTGTTTTTTCTCATCCATCCAGCAATCAACTTTAGCGTATTTCTCTAAAATCTTCTCGTTTTACTTCTGGTGAAAATAAAGAGCTTTCTAGTTGAAAGTCATTAGAATAAACAAAGAACATATATTTTTTGCACAGGAAGGAACAAGCCTCGCTCGTAACTCCGATTAAAAAGAGAAATACATAAAAAAAAGACTAAAATTCAAGGGAAATTTATTTAGCAAAGGTCTAGATTATTTCTTTTATCAATAGAAAAAAAATTAGTGATTGAAGCTCATTCTAAACTGAACAACCTCAATCACCAATATAAGAAACAATTTTGAAAATCGGTACGTCCTAAAAATTAGAAACGATAACCGAGACCACCACCAACTTTAAATCCATTCAAGTTAACTTTGTGATGATGGCTAACATAATCACTGCTATTATGAGAATGGAACTTAAACTCTTGGAATACATAATCTACAAATACGTCAGCGAAAACATTTTCTGCCAAAGAGTAGTAAGCGCCTAGTTGCACAATACCGCCCCACGTTTGCTTTTTACTTGTTTCATGAGCAAAAGAAGAATGATTTTTAACTCTTACCCAATTGTAAGAAGCACCTGCTCCGACATATAAACTTGCATACGGATTGATATTGAATAAATATTTGACACCCAAAGTTAATGGGATCATACGGAGTTTTGTTCTATCATGGTCGCCAATCGAGTGACCTTTCTTTTCAAACCCGCTTATACCAACCCATCCGCGCCAGTTATTGCAAAAACTTTTAGAAAGCTCAATTTGGTAGTCTGCCCATCCATTTCCATAAATATGCCTAACTTTTTTAGAACAAGGACGGAAGTAAGCAACTCTAGCTTCTACTGCTACATCATCTAAGAATGAAAATGAGCCATAGGAAGAATCACATGAGCCACAATCATTCCATGCTTGTACAGTACTTGAGGCGCTGAAAATAGCTACTGCAGCTAAAAATGTTGAGAAGAAAAGTTTCATATATATCGCCTTTTTAAGGGTTACAGAGAAATTTTTTTAGGCTTTGCGCATTTTTTCCGACTATATAAATTGATTTCAAAAAATGCAAGAGTCAATTTTTTCTCTTTTATAAATAAAAGAAAAACAAATAATCGGCCTAAACGCAATTTATCAATAAATCATTTATTATTAAAGCCTAAGTTAAACGGCGTTTAAAAAGCCACTTTGCGCAAGCTAATGTAAAAATAGCCATCAAAAACATAGGCCATAAATTTTGAAAAACAATATTTAAAGGCATGTTTTTCAAAAAAACCCCTTTCACAATCACTAAAAAATAGCGAAGAGGGTTAAGTAATGTCACGGTTTGTAACCAAGATGGCATATTTTCAATCGGTGTAGCAAATCCAGATAACATCACAGATGGACTCATAAAAACAAATGTTCCTAAAATGGCTTGCTGCTGGGTCATACAAAGAGAAGAAATAAATAACCCTACCCCTACTACCGCACTAATAAATATAAATAAGCTTAAATATAAAATCGCGACCGAACCTGTAAAAGGAATTTGAAAAATAAAAACTGCGGCTAAAAGGATTATTGTTCCTTCTATTATCCCAATTAATAAAGCGGGAATTGTTTTACCGACCAAAATTTCCATGGGTTGAAGAGGAGAAACGAGTAACTGATCAAACGTCCCTAACTCTCTTTCTCGAGCGACAGATAAAGCTGTCACAATTAACCCCACCAACATTGTTAAAATTCCCATCAAATTGGGAACATTAAACCATTCATACAGTAAATTGGGATTAAACCAATGACGCATGATGAGCTCAGTAGAAGAGATTGAAAATCCCGCCTGTTGAGCATAATCTTGGTTAAATTGATCAATCACTCTTGCGACATAACCTTGAACAATTTGAGCTGTATTGGATTTTCTTCCATCCAGAATCAATTGAACGTCTGTTGCTTGCTCTTTTTTCAAGTTGCGAGAAAATTGTTCATCTAAGTGAATGACTAACATCACTTCTTGCTTATCTAGGAGTTCTTTAATTTCATGGACAGATTTCAGGTAATAAATAGGAGTAAAGGTACGCGAATCATGAAATCGTTGTAATAATTCAAATGAGGATGGTCCCCTATCAAGATTGAGAATACCGATTGGTACATTTTTTACTTCTAATGTGCCAGCGAGTGCAAAAACAAATAGCTGAATAAGGGGAGGAACTATTAAAATAAATCGACTCTTTTTATCTCGCCAAACAGCTAAAAGTTCTTTAATAATTAAAGCTATAATACGATCAATCATTCGTTTTTCCTAATCGAGTCTTTTCACTGTTTTTTTAGCAGTTAACAAATAAATCACACAGCCAATCAGTAACATCACTCCTGTATTGGGAATGATAAGTTTCCAAATGTTGCCAACTAAGAAAATCGTTTGTAAACTAGAAACAAAATACCGAGCCGGAATCAAATAGGTAATCCAACGAATAGGTGTTGGCATACTAGAAATTTCAAAAATAAATCCTGACAAAATAAAAGCCGGTAAATATGAGGCAACAATGGCCGCTTGTGCTGCAGTAAATTGATTTTTTGTTAGCGTGGAAATTAGCAGTCCCAATCCCAAAGCTGTCCAAAGAAAGATGGCTGTGACAAATCCGAGTAGTAGCCAAGAGCCTCTTAAAGGAATGTGATAAAAAAAGACTGCGATACACACACAGACAATCATAGCAAACATTCCTAGAATGAAATAGGGCACGAGTTTACCAATTAATAATTCTGTAATTGTTACAGAAGTAGACATCAAAGCTTCCATTGTCCCTCTTTCCCATTCCCTTGCCACAACCAAAGCGGTCAAAAGTGTTCCAATTAAGGTCATAATAATCGCTAAGGATCCTGGAATTAAAAAATTTCGACTTTCTAATTCTTCATTAAACCAAAACCTTGGCAAAGGACGAACAAACGGGATCTTTTGGTTAGACTGAATTGTTGATTCTTGAATAAGCCAGTTTTGCCATGCTCCTTGAATATAGTTTTGAACGAAGCTAGCTGTATTTGGTTCACTCCCATCCGTTAAGACTTGAATAGGAGCCTTATGGCAAGAACGCATTTTAAAGGAAGAAAAGTACGAAGGAACAATGACAATTCCTTTAATGGAACCAGCAACCATAAGCGTATTTAAAATATGCCTATCATGAGCCACAGTGACTTCAAAAAAACGAGAATCTTTTAAAGTTTGAGCAAAACTTTGTGCATCTGGGGAAGTATCTTCAAGAATCAATCCTATTTTAATATGATTGGCATCAAGCGAGACTCCATACCCGTAAAGAAATAAAAGTATCAGAGGAAGGATCAAGCTGATAGAAAGACTGCTTGGATCTCTCACAATTTGAAAAAATTCTTTGATTATCAATGCTTTTAAACGAATAAAAGAATTTATATTCATGTTGGATTCTCTTTTTCGTATTCTTCAATAAGGTGAATAAAAGCATCTTCAAGTGTTGGGTAGGGATTTTGAACTGTTTTTGCAATGCTTTTTAAATTCTCTGGAGTTCCCACCTGAATTAAACGACTTCGATAAATTAAGCCAATTCGATCACAGTACTCCGCTTCCTCCATAAAATGTGTTGTTACCATTACCGTCACACCTTTTTTAACAAGGCCATTAATGTGATTCCAAAACTCTCGACGGGTAATAGGATCAACGCCTGAAGTTGGTTCATCTAAGAAAAGAACTTTGGGATAGTGCATTAAGGAACATGATAAGGCTAAGCGTTGTTTTAATCCTAATGGGAGGGTTTCTGCGGATTCATTTAAATAGTCTTGCAATCCAAAAATAACAATCATCTGATCGATCATTTTTTGACGATGTTTTCCTTTTAAATTGTAAATACCTGAGAAAAAATTTAAATTTTGAGAGACACTTAAGTTTCCATATAAAGAGAATTTTTGAGCCATATACCCGATTTGAGAGCGTACTTTTCCAGCGGCAAGCTGTAAATTTAATCCATTTACAATGGCAGAACCCGCAGTCGGTTTGAGTAATCCGCACATCATTTTAAATGTCGTCGATTTCCCAGCTCCATTAGGACCTAATAATCCAAAAATTTCACCTTCCTCGATTGTAAAATTAATATGATCTGCTGCTGTAAACGCCCCAAATTTTTTAACAAGGTCTCTTGCTTGGATAATTTCTTTTTGGCAACTGGAAATTTGAGGAATCTGCACTGCTAAAGGTGAGGGTCCTTTCGGTCCCCCACCTAAAATATCGACAAAGGCATCTTCAAAACGAGGTAGGATTGGGATGACAGTTGCAGATAATCCTGCTGGTAAAGATAAGGGATTCAACTCTACATTGGAATTTTCTGTCACAAGACGAATATCATTTCCTTGAATTATTCCATCTTTAACAAACGGTTGATTTAAAATATGCGTGAGAATTTCTCGTCGATTTCCTTGTAAATGCGTGAGTTTGAATGTACGACCTCTGACCCGTTCCGCAAATTCATAAGGAGAACCATGATAAAGTAACTGACCTTCATTTAACAAAATGACAGAATCGCATTTTTCGGCTTCATCTAAGTAAGCAGTACTCCACAAAACTGTTATTCCATTAGTAATTAAATCCTGAACCATTCTCCATAATTCGCGACGAGAAATCGGATCTACCCCAACATTGGGTTCATCTAATAATAATAACTGAGGTTTGCGAAGCAACGTGCAAGCTAACCCTAATTTCTGTTTCATTCCTCCTGATAAAGCTCCAGCCAATCGTTTGGTGAATGGCTTTAATCCAGTAAAATTAAGAAGTTTATCAAATATTTCTTTTCTTTCTTCTTTTTCAAGACCTTTTAAATCGGCATATAGTGCGAGATTCTGATCAACTGTCAGATCTTCATATAAACCAAATTTTTGAGGCATATAACCAATGAGCGAATGAATATGTTTTGCTTGTTGAACGGTATCGTATTTAGCAACTGTGATAGAGCCACTAGAAGGTAAAAGCAAACCAGCAATTAAACGAAGTAAGGTTGTTTTGCCAGCTCCATCTGGACCGGCAATCCCAATCATTTTTCCAGGCATAAGCTTAGCACTGAGAGAACATAAAGCAGGAGGATGGGTGGGATCAAATATTTTAGAAACATTCTGGAGGAAAACTAAAGCTTCCGTCACAGTATTTCCTTAGTTTGTTTTTTTAATCGAAGTGTTACGGGCATTCCTTGACGCAATCCTTTATCAGGATTTTCAGCAATAATTCGTAAACGATACACTAAGTCTGTGCGTAATTTAGTTGTTTCTACTGATTTGGGGGTAAATTCAGCTACGGGAGAAATAAATCCAATATGCCCCTGATAAACCTTTCCTTCTTTTGTATCAGTGAATATTTCAACCATCATACCGGGATAAATCTCTCCTAGTTCAGGCTCTGCTACAAACGATCTAATCCAAATCGGAGAAAACAAAGACAGAATATAAACGGGATCTGCTTCCCTTACAATAGAACCCGGCTCTCTGATACGTGTTAAAATCGTTCCATCATTGGGAGCGTAAATTTCTGTATCTTGTAAATTAGTCAAAGCAACTCCTAAAGCTGCTTGTGCTTCTTTTAAATTTGCCAATAAGACGTCACGAGAAGATAGAGTATCTTCATATTCCTCACTTGAAATCGCTCCAGTTCCAATTAGTGTACGTCTTCGTTCTATCAACTGTTCAGCATTTTTTAAAGAGGCTTCAATTGATTCTACCTGAGCTTTGGCTTGTAAAACTAAATCGACATAAGGCTGTTTATCAAGAGTGGCTATTAATTGTCCAACAGAGACAAAATCTCCTTCTTGATAAGACATCTGATCCACTCTTCCTTTTACTCTAAATCCCAAATCAACTTGTCTCACATCGACATTTCCGTAGAGAGTAATAGAATCCTCATCCTCTTTTTTTTCTAAAAAATAATGAAAGTAAATATGAGCTACTGCTGCCAAGATAAAAAGGAAAAGACAAATTAAAGCAAATCGTTTCACAAATCAACCTATTGTCATTTAGACTTTCTTCATTAAATTTATTCTCAATTGACATAATCTTTTATGCAAGAAAAGTCAAAGATTAAAAATAAAACTCATTTTGTTATTCACGAAAATTTATTTATTTTGCTGATAAAGAAAAGACCTCCCCCCATTTGAGTTTTTTAGCTATCTTGTATTCAAGGGGAGTTCGCTTGGAAATCGTTTCTTGTTGAATTCCGTTTGGAGTGCACAACGTAAACAGACTATGACCGGATCGATGTTGAGGATGGCGTAAAATGCGAGCAGGTGGTAATAAAAGAGAGGACTTAGAAACAACAATATAGGAAAACTTTTCGTCTTCATAATTTAAAGTTCCTCCCTTCAAACGCCTGTGGAAAGAACTTCTTTCGATACGAGCTGTAAAATGGCACCAATCTCCTCTCAGAATCGGACACTTTAGGGCATGAGAGCAAGGAGCTACGATATGTCCTCCCATATCGATTAATGTTTGGCGAATAAGTCGAATCCTTTCAAAACCAGTCGGAGTCCCAGGTTCGATGATCACCAAAATTTCTTTTGTGGCTTGCCAACACTTCTGTAACACCGGAAAAATCGAGGCAGAAGATAATTCGCCTATTGAATAGGAAAGAGTAACCATATCATGCACCGGAAGCTCCTCTAATAGCTCTAGGTCCCCTATTTTCCATTGGCAATTTTGAAAAACAGCTAATTCTTTCCTCTGAGCTAATTTTTGACCCAGTAGAGCTAAAGACTGATCTTTTTCAAATAAAGTTGCCGTTTGCAAAGGAAAAATTTGCGCAGCAGCCCACAGAGTTGTTCCAGGACCTGCTCCTAGATCTAATAAAGAATGGATAGATATGCCGTTGACTGTTTTTTTAATTTGATTGAGCGTTTGATAAACGGCAGCATAAGTGGCTGGTAAACGTGTAGCTAAATAAGAGAGGCGTTGCTGATCATTAGTCATGAACTGCTGTTTTTGGTGGGAGCGGTAACGATCTGTTAATATTTCTCTTGCATTTAGCAGTTCATTCCAACCTGCCTGTTCTAACGCTTCAATCACACCATTTTGTAAATCTTCGGGAAGTTGCATGTTTTATTACCTAAGCATGTTTCTTTCGTTTTTTTATTCAATAAGTAAAAAGGATTAATCATAAGGCTTTTTATCCGTTTTAGTCAGTTTAAAGTTAAGTAATTCGTTACTAATTCCTGGTTTTTGCTTTCCTTTAAAAGCTTCAATGAACTGAGCTCCGATATCTGCAGATTTTTCATTCCGCTTGATCAAAATAGCCTCCACAATCTCTTCGTTTCCAAAAATCGCTAAAAGTAATTCCCGAGAAGCAAGCTGAATCTCAATTTGAGGTTTTTCTGTATGCTTGATAAAGTTGAGCAATGAATAATACCCTTTCTCTTGATTGCGTTGCGAAAGGGCAATTTTTTCATCAGTTCCTTCTTTTGTTTGCAATTCTTTCAACTTTTTTTTTGTTATAGTTCCTTTTAATATATGATAAAAAGCTTGTTGTAATACAGGATCTTCTAAGCGAATACGTTGAATATCTTCGATTTGCCTAATTTTATTGATTTTATTTAATTTGTCCGCAGCTGCCATGAAATCATCTAACATTTCGTGCACAAAATTGGGACGCTGACTTTCAAGCTTTTTGTAAAAAGCTGCTTGCCCATACAAAACTTTGATTAAATCCTCAGTTATTTGACGTATTTGTCGAAAAACTTCTGGGTTTTTCTCCCGATTTTTCTTGTTAAAAAACATTGTAAAGGAGAGCTGACGCTGGGAAGGTTCATATTCTGCATAGAGATTCCTTTGGTGCAAATTCAAAGCCTCCCGCTCGTCTTCTTCTAAATAGAGTTGATATTGCCGTTGAACAATAACTGTAGATTTAAATTTTTCTAATTTTTCCACTGTGATAACAGCTGTCATTAGAATAAGCATTAAAACGAGAGGTAATACATTCATATCAGCCCTCAGTTGAATAAAAAATATAATTTTGGCTAGAGGGTAAGACAAACGCAAACATTAGAGTCTTCGTTTCGATTTTACCTGCTCGTTTATTTAGCGCTTGGCGATTAGTAACCACGCGAACTTCTAAACGCAATATGGAAGGCATTTGTGAATAAGCTTTAAACCATTCTTGATGCCATCGATTTTTTTCTGGGGTTTTCTTTTCAGGATATGGCTGCATAGGATCAATCGGATGAATATTAGAAAGGCGTTCAGGGGCAGCGTAAAAGCCAAAATTGATACTTGCCACATTTTCTAATAAAATTTCTTTTTGCATCTCTTGATAAGGTTTATCTGAATAAATTGGCCACATAGCCAAAGCAAGGCGATGTTGTTGATCAACATACAGCCTAGCTAATATGTCGTTAGAAAAATTAGGATTAGCTCGCGTTTCGTTATTAAAAGTAAAAATGAGACTAGGGGCATTAGAAATATGATCGTCAGGAGGTTGAGTATAAAAGTAAAATCGTCTAACAGTGCCTTGGTTTTCATTCACAAGTCGTTGAAATAAATAATTTAAACGAGTTTCCGTGTAACGCATTTGAAAACTTTCTTTTTCTCTTTCCTCCGTCCAAGTATCAATCAAAGAAAGCTCTCGAAAAAAACCAAAGATAAGTGTCAGTAAAAGGGAAAGCAACAACATGGCAATTAATGTTTCAAGCAAAGTAAAATATTGTTTGCGATGCTTAACAAACCCAGAAGAAAGCTCTCTAGCTCTTCCTTTATTCAGTAGCATGTTCTTTTTCAGGAACATCTTTTTCCTCAGAATCTAAAGGTTTTTTGAGCCCTGATTTAAAAGCTTTCGCGCCTCGATCGATGTAAATATGATAAGTATAATCAAACGAACTTTCTTGCTTTTTATCTTGTAGTTGAATGACCAATTCAACTAAATATTTTTTAGCTGTTTTAATATCTTTTTCGGAAGACAGAAAACACAGGGAATAAACAGCTTCATACCCAATTTCCTCCAGTTTTTTTTTTAATTCTTCTTCTTCAAAGGGAGCTTGAAACCGGCCCAAAATTTGATCGAGAGAGATCATCTGTTTGTATAATTTTTCAATTAAATCGGCATGAATTAGGTGAACAAGGTGGTCACGTTGATTGACTCGTATCACATTTGCTTGTTGTTTATTGATGTTAACGTAAATTTGAAAAGAGGGAATCACGCAAATCAAAATCAACAACATCGCAATCATCACCTCCAACAATTGAAAATGACGTTTATTTTTTTGGGGTTGAAGCATTTGATTATTGCAGATCTGAGTTGGTATCTGGATATATCTCTTCATAGATCTCTGCAGGATAAAGACGTTGGCTTTCTTCTATTTTATCCATTTCTTCTCCGGGGGGTTGTCTTCCAATGGGACTGGGATAACCACGTAAATAAATAGTTTCTTTGTTAGCATGCTTACCGGTTAATACAAGTGAGCCTTGACTCATATTTCCCAAGGAAAAAACCAATTTTAAAACTTCCTCCGTTCTTCCTCCCAGTTGACAAGTTTCGATAGCAGATAACATTAATGGGCGCTCAATCATCTTTGCCCAAGCATCGTTTAATGGCTTTTCAATTTCTAGCGAACAAGCCACCTGGTTATTCCCCATATGGCTTATTATAACATACACATCGGCATCTAATAGCAACATTAACTCTTGAGCCGTTCTTAAGCGGTTGAGAATTTCTTGACATTCAGAATAAAAGCATTGTTCATCATAAGCTTTTTTTAATTTTATTCCAGTTAAAGTAGCGCCCATCGATAGGATTAAAAGGACGACTAATACTTCTAATAACGTAAAATGAGCCTTATGTAAGGCATTTTTCACAGACCACTCGTTCAATTATTTTGAATCCTTGAATAAACTGCCCTGCCCTTTTTTATTCAGATAATCTGTATATTTCGCAGAAGTGATTTCAATCTCTCCATTTTCTTTAGTCGTGACAGTATATTCTACCCCCCACCCATCTTTTTCGAGATCACGAGAATTTTTAACGAGCTGTGACTTCTTTAAAATATTTTTCCAATCCATTGCTACATTTTCTTTTTCTTCCGGATGCATGGCAAAATGTAAATCTAAAACGGTATGAATTTTTTCAATTCCCGCTTTTGTTTTAAAGGCCTTTCCTTCATCTAAACTACCTGTATAGTTATAAGCTATCACGCCTGTAATCATTGCGATTAAGAACATGACGATCATCATTTCTACAAGTGTAACAAAATGCTTTTTACTTTTTACAACTTTCATAACATCCTCTTTATTTTTTCAACCTGCTGAAAACGAGCTGACATCTGTTAATGGCAACATAATAGCCAAAAGCACTGTGCCAATAACGAGTCCCATCACAATTAAAATAACTGGCTGTGCCAAAGCCATCACCCGATCTAATGTTTTCTCAATTTCTTGTTCATACATATCTGCAATACGACTTAACATCACGATAGACGTCCCTGATTCTTCACCAACAGCTAACATTTTTGAAACCAATGGAGGAATATATTTAGACTTCCCTAATTCTTGGCTTAAAGAGTGCCCTTCGATAATCTTCGCTTCAGCCTGTTGAATTTCTTTTTCCAAAACCACATTATGCATCACTCCACGAGAGATGCGAAGAGACTCTATCATGTTCAATCCCCCCTGAAGAAGCGTTCCCATCGTACGGCAAAATCTTGCCACAGCCGTTTGAATAACTAAAGTATTAATCACAGGTATGCGCAAAAGCGTTTTTTCCATCCATAACTTTCCTTCTGAAGAACGAAATTTCCAAATGACAAAAATTGTTCCTGCTACGAAAGTCGGCAAGTATAACCACCAATAATTTCTAAAAAGGTGGCTTAAACCTAAAATGGCATTTGTAAAAGCATTGAGTTTACGTTCTGCAAAAATTCCTTCTAAAGAGGGAACGACAAATCCAAGTAAGAGGGTGATAATCAACAACGAAAATCCTCCTAAGATACAAGGATAAATCATTGCTGTCGTGATTTGTTTTTTTAATTTCATTTGTTTAGCAAGAAGTTGCGTGAGCTTTTCTAAAATCGGACCTAGCATCCCAACAGCTTCTCCAGCCGCTACCATTCCGCAATACAGTTGGTCAAAACTCTCCGAATACGTTGCCATTGCTCCAGACAAACTCATTCCTGTACGAATTTGTTCACATAAACTTAAAACAACGCGGTGGAAAGACTCTCCTCTCGATTGCTCTTCAATAGCAATTAAGCTTTCATAAAGGGGAATACCAGCATTGACTAATTGAGAAAGTTGAACTGTAAAAGCTAAGAGAGCCTCTCCTTTTAGGTTTTGCTTTCCGTTAATTTTACTTTTTGTTTGAATCTGCGTAATGAGTAATCCTTGATCGCGCAATTTTTCTTTAGCATCACGTTCACTGATCGCTTCAATCACTCCTGTTCGACGTTTTTTTTTCTCATCGACATACTGATATTGATAAAGTGGCATACCTACCCTTCTTCCTCAATTCCTCTTGCCACGCGCAGTACTTCTGTTACAGTCGAAACACCTTGTTTAACCAGTTCTGCTCCATGACCAAGTAAGCTCACCATTCCTTGCGACAAAGCCACTTTACGCATTTCTATGGCATCCGGACTTTGGATAATTTGTTTATTGATTGCATGATTAACTGGCATTAACTCATAAACGCCCTGACGCCCTTTAAATCCAGTTCCATAACAAGAGGAACACCCTTTACCTCGATAGAGGAAACCATTTTTCAATTCTTCTGACCGAATTCCCAAACTTTGCAACTCTCGAAGACTCGGTTCATAGGTTTCTTTACAATCTGAACATATTCTTCTGACAAGTCTTTGGGCTAGAACACCTACAATACAAGAAGACAGTAAATAAGGTTCAATTCCCATATCGACAAGGCGAGTAATCGCAGAAGGAGCATCATTGGTATGAAGCGTACTTAAAACAAGGTGCCCTGTCAAAGCAGCTTGAATGGCTATTTCTGCGGTTTCTTTATCTCTAACCTCTCCCACCATAATCACATCGGGGTCTTGACGTAAGATATGTCTTAAACCCGTAGCAAAATCGAGCTTAATTTTATGGTGAACCCCAATTTGTGCAATCCCTCTTAAATTATACTCTACTGGATCTTCAATGGTCATGATGTTGATCTCATCATTTGTCATATCACAAATAGCACTATAAAGAGTTGTCGTTTTTCCGCTTCCCGTTGGCCCCGTCACTAAAACAATACCTTCTGGTAATGAAACGAGCTTTTGAAATTGCTCAAAAACAGAAGGAAGCATCCCAATTTTATCCAATCCAAGTAAGACATTTCCTTTATCTAAAATACGCAAAACAATACGCTCGCCTCCTGCAATTGGCACTGTACTTACACGAAAATCTACTTCCCGTCTTCCCATACGTAATTTGATACGTCCATCTTGTGGCAAACGATGCTCGGCAATATCTAATTTGGACATGACTTTGATACGAGTCAATAATTGAGTTTGGTAATCTTGCGAAGGAGCATGCCTATTTTGCAAAACTCCATCAATGCGATATCGAACCCGCATTCCATTTTCTGAAGGCTCAAAATGAATGTCAGAAGCCCCTTGCTGAATGGCTTCTGTTAAAATTAAATTAAGGAGCTGGACAACTGGGGATTGCAGCTTGCTTTGATCAAAAAGATCAAAAATTTCAATATCGCCTTCTTTTCCTTCTTCGCTTTTGTCTCCCATCCCAGCAATCAGTTGCGAAGCTGCACCATGTTCAGTGTTATAACAATCATGTATAGCTGACAAAATCACATCACGAGGGCTATAAACGGCTTCAATTTCAGCGTTTAAAAAAAACCGAAGCTCTTCTAGTGGAGCTAAATTAAGAGGATCAGCCACAGCGACAACTACGATAGTTCCCTGATCTTCCACAGGAAGAATAACATGCTTTTTGGCAAATGCATAAGGAACTTGTCTATAACGCTCTTTACTTACTCGAAAAGAAGACAAATCAAGGTAACAAGTCATCCCAAATTGTTCGGCAAGCTTCGCTTGAGCTTGTTCTCCTCCTAATTTTTCTTTTAATAAAAACTCTTTATTTCCTGTTTCCTCATTATCGCCCGTCATATTCTCCTTCAAGTTGGCTATGGTCATCTACTTTGCAGCAATCAGAGATGTAATAACGTTCACGAGGACGACCGAATAATACCGTCATACTCCCTTCCATCAATCTTGTTTTTTCATAACGATGAGCTTCTTGAACACATTCTAGAAAGTAAGGAACATCCCCTGGACGCAAACATAAAAGTTCTTGTCTTAGACATTGGAGCTGCTCTTTCGGATCTTTTACAATATGAGGAGTAATAAAAATAAACATTTCAGAGCTACTATCTTTAAGGGAATTCGTACTAAACAATTTACCTAATCCCGGTAATTCTCCCAAAAAAGGAATGGAATCTTTATTATCATTCGTCGTCTTTCGTCGTAATCCTCCTAAAATTATTGTGTCTCCATCAGGAACTTGCACTTGATTAGTAATATGACGTCTCGTCACATCAGGTCGTGAGCGATCTCCTCCCGCATGAATTGTATCAAAAGTAATATCCGTTTCAAGTGTCACATAATCAAAATCCCATTCATCCTCTGTATCGTGTTGATTTAAATGAATAGTCGGTTTAACACTAATTGTAATCCCGTATTGAGCACGTGTAAAAGCATCTTTCAGCGTTGTTCCTTTAGCAGTCTCCACTTCAAAAATCCCCGTATTGATAGAAATATCTTCATTGACAGCGATTGTTGCGGGAGTTTGATTCATGGTCAAAATGGATGGATTTGAATTAATCTGTACATCATCCTGAGACAATAGAAAGCGATAAGCTAAATCAAAGGCTGGAATACCACTACTTGTTTGTTTCCGGCTTAATAAAAAGTCAAAAACCCCTGCGTTAGCTGGAGTAAATTCTCCCTTAACGGGAAAAATGTTATTAAAAGTTGCTCCAGTTAAATTTGTGTTTTTAGCAATATGCTCACCAATTTTTAAAAGATTTAATCCAAATGTATTTTCACGGGTTAAAATCTTTTCAAAAAGTAGTGTTTCAATCTGTACCATTTTTTTAGGAACATCTAATTTTCTGAGTAACTCTTTGATTTTTGGAAGAATGTCAGCTTCCACAACCATCACGATTGACCCAGATTTTGCATCAACAATAAAATTATCTCGTCCTACATTGGGATCTGTTTGGATAAAGGCACCAGGTTGAGCAGGAGCCGGATTAACAATGAACCCTCCTTCTTGGTAATAACCTTCTTGTCCATATAAGGTTTGGGGAGGCTCTTTTTGTGGGTTAAGAATAGGGGGCGCTATGGGAGGAGGAGCTGAATTATTATCTATAACATTGATTTCAGTTCCTGCATTTTTTGAAACTACTCCTTGTCCGTCTGGTCTAACCCCAGTCCCTGTTGTGATCATTAAATTGTATACTTTAAATAAAACATCAGCTAGCTCTTCAGATTCAGAATGTTTTACGGTATACCAAAAAACTGTTTTGTCTCTTACTCCGCCAATCCGATTTTCTACATTTCGTACAACGTCTTCTGCTTTGCGGATCTCTTCTTTTGTTCCCACAACAAAAAGTGCTTGCGTCATGTTATCTAAGACAATAATTTTCAATCCATTGACATCTCCTCTAGCATATTGTCGGGAAGATTCTCCATTTGCAGGAATGGCTAAAGAAGTGTCTCCTTCTTCTTGATCAAAAATTGCTGTTAAAATACGGGCCATTTCATCTGCACGAACCTTACAAATAGGAATGAGGCGATAGTCTTTTTCTCCGCGATTTGAGGCAATAAAATCATAAAGTTTTAAAATATCTTGAATTTCACCCACTTGACCCACTAACAGAATATCTCTTCCAAGAACTTGTAAAACTGTTGTATTATGATTGATAAATCTTTCTAGGAAAGAATAAGCTCGCCGAACTTCTGATGGTTCTGGAGATAATACAAAAGCAATTTTTGAATCTATCGGAAGAATTTCTAAATCTTGCCGCTTGTTAGTAATCAAACGTAGGTTAGAATTATTGAGGGTAATTAAGTAAAGTTGACGGAGGTAAGGGTTCAAAGTTTTAATTCCTACTCCATTTTGATTTAAAATTAATTCTAACATTTCATTCCAAGATGACCTGGGAATTGGTAAATTAGAATCAATACTTAAGCGAATTGCACCTACGTCTGGAGGAATTAAATAGACATAATCTTGAGATCCATAATCAATAATCAACTGTTCTAAAGTTGTATCTGGGGCATGCCAAAGTCCATAAGCCTCGCCTTTATTACTTCGGACAGCTAAGTCACGCCATCTATTTTCAAGTTGATTCAAATGCTTTTTATGTTGGTTAATGCGATTGAGTAATTCTTTGTAATCTTCTACAGGAGCCTTTGCTTGGTAAAGTTTAAAAACCTCATCATAAAGTCGTTCAATTTGAAATTGAATGTGTTGAGATTCTCTATTTACTTGCGTCAAGAAACGATCCATTTCTTGATCTAAATCACTTTCAGAAGATTGAAGGTTAGCTTTTTTTTCTGATATTGATTGTGCCCACAATTGATGAAAAGGGGATCCTGCTAGACAAAAAAGACCTACTATCCAAATCAGTTGCTTTATCATGTTTACCGTCGATTCGCTTTAATCTACTCTTACCAAATTTAATTCAGTGTCAATGAAATCTATTGTCATTCAACACATAACTTTATAAGAAGCCTTGTTTTAATTCTTATTCGAGAGATTAGGAACAACTGGAATACGATTTGCCAAATCAGCTTCAGTTTTACCAACACTAGTAATCCCTTTTTCTGTTTGCAAAATCGTTTCTCCTGGTTCTTTAACCTCTTTATCTTTCATTTCTTTAGTTGTAAAAGATTTATTGCTATTACCTTGTTGTAAAGTTAGTTCAATCGATTGACTATCACTACGAGTAGAATTATATAAAGTTCCCAACATCAATTGACGATCATCTTTACGCACTAATCTTTCAAATACAAACAATGTCCCAGCCGTTTTACGCTTTACATAATCATCTATTTCCTCAGCAGAAGTAAGTTTTTTCCATCCTTTCTGAGTCATCAAAAGCCAGTCGGAAGGACTAACAATCATTCTTTCATTATTAATTTCAAATACACATTGCGACCTTGTTTTGGCCCCGACAAATTTAAACATATGCTGAATATTTTGAGCATTTTGTACCATCCAAGGTTCAACAGATTTTAATAAATTCAACAGGATCTTACCTTTCCCTTCTACATCCCACAATTCCAAAGTCAATAATCGCTCATCAATTTTTTTGACGACCAAAAGTGGGTAAGCCCGTGAACCTGCTCCTGGTTGAATGACTTTCCATTGATTTTCATCCCAAATTAAACAATCTCCAGGGCCAATAAAAACAGAATAAATATTTTCATTTTCTCCAAAATCGACTCTTTGTTTGCCCAAGCAGTGTTGGTATTCGTCTCCTCCGTGCTTTTCTAAAAATCGATCAATCCCAAACCAGCGCGCTTTTTGTCTGGCTAAAAGTGTTCCATCGACTCTCCATGTTCCCAATTCCCAAACTTTCCCAGCAAAGCGAATGAATTCTTTTTCAGGAAGTCGAAATTGATAATGATTTTCAGGCTCTGTAATCAAGTCACCTTTGTCATTTTCCAAAGTTAACTTAACAACAACTTCAGAATCAGCCAACATTGCTTCTATCCACAAAGACGTTTTTTTATTCTGAGGACTAAAAATGTATTTATTTGGAATACTTTCTTTATCATAAACTAAGTAAAGTCGCTCTCCAGGAGGAATCGATACAATATTTTTATTTGTATTAAAAGCAAAATGCAACAAGGTTTGTTCAGACTGAGCATCTGGTCTACTGTTTTTTCCATAATAAATCAATTGTTGTCGCAAATCGGGAAGCTGCAAAGAAGGAGAAGCTTCATTTAAAGCTAATAAAGGGCCATTTAACTGTTCATAAGACTCTGTTGATAATTCAAAAGCTCCTTTTGGCAATCCACATAGCTTTGCCTTAGGATCTCTACAAATAATCTGATTGGAATAAGTAAACTTCATCACTCCAATTCCAATAGCCAAAAGACAACAGCTTCCTAAGATAATAGAATTTAAGCCCATTAACCAGCGATTGATCATCTGTTTCTCTTTTTTTATTTTTAGATTTACCTATTGATTAATAATGGATTATGTCATTTTTATTTAAAAAAAACAAACAATTAGTAAAAACTCATATCAAGTGAAAAATTATTAAATAAACTGCGAGTAAAATTTTAATAGCTTCTAAAATTAAAAAAAAGATTGCATGGTTCACAAATGCATATTATAACGAGTTTTTGGATTTTATAAGAGTGTAAGCTGGGAAATTTGAAACTTATCAATAGATCCAACGAAAAAAGATAGTGTAAAATCAAATGTTTATTCTAACAAAAGATTTAAATAAGGAAAAATAATGAACAGTAACGATTCAAATCAATCTAATAATGAACCTAACAAGCCTTTTACGCCTTACAACGCTTCTCAATTAAGTCAAAATTCAAATCCTGACACGACACAAAAAGACAAAAATTTTTCTCAAAAAGAAAGAGCTGAAGATAAAATTAGAGAACAATTACGTTTTGCTAGAGAATCGAAAAATAATGATGAAATTTTCGATTTTGCAAAAAACAACAAAGAACAAATGATTACTTATCTTCTTTTAGGGCTAGGGATTGTTCTCATGATGTTTATGTATGGTAGCCTATTAGGAGAGCTAATCATTGGAATGGTTGTAGGCTATCACTTTGCATCCGAAATTGTCTTTTATCTCCAAAACGTCAGGCATTTTTTTTCGAATAAAGAGCAACTTCGCTCTATCGTATTAACAGTTATTCTAGTGGCTTTATTTATTGCAGCACCAGGAATTTTTATCGGCGCAGCCATTATTGCAGCTATACAACAATTCATGCCTAATAAGGGCGGCAATCGTGATGAATAGCAAATTGTAATATACAAATGGCGTTGATTCGATGCAGAATTAATCCGCATCGAATCAACGCCATTTATTCTTATAGCCTCTTAAGATTGATGAAATTTTTTACGCTGTTGTGTATTTCCTAAATCTAATGCTTGTCGATATTTAGCAACGGTGCGTCTAGCGCAGGTAATCCCTTTACTTTTTAGTAATTCCGATATTTTTTCATCGGAAAAAGGACGAAGCTTATTTTCGCCACTGATAATTTCTAAAATGGCTTCTTTTACTGTTTTAGCTGAAAGATCTTCTCCTTCTTCCGACGTATATTTGGTTGTAAAAAAAGACCGGAGAGAAAAAATTCCTTTGGGACTATTGATATATTTATTAGAGACAGTTCTCGCAATTGTCGATTCATGCAATTCTAAAGCATCTGCAATCGTTTTCATGGTTAAAGGTTTTAACAGTCCATCGGGCTGTGTAAAAAATTCATATTGATTAACCGCTAAAAATTCAGCAATTCTTTCAATCGTCGAATATCGCTGTTGCAAATTTCGCACAAGCCACCGAGCTGAAAAAAGATGTCGCTTAATGAATTGCTTTGTTTCATTTGATGTTGAAGAATCGTTCAACAAGCGCAAATATTTTCGGTTAATTTTTAGGGTAGGAGCTCTATCACGATCGACATCAACAATAAGCTTTTCTCCTTCTTGACGCAAAGTAACATCGGGAATAATTACTTGAGATGTTTGAGCAGAGAAATGCGTGCCGGGATGCAAATCTAATTTTGCGATATCTTTTTCAATTGCTTCTTGAATTTCCGAGAAAGAACATTTTAATTGTTTTTGAATCAAAGGAATATGATTGTGTAGCAATTCATTATAATAATCTTTAATAAGGCGGTAAGCAAGTTTTCCCTCCTTGTGCAAGCATCTTAATTGAATTAATAGCGACTCTTGAATAGAAGCGGCAGCGATTCCATAAGGCTCAAACTCCTGCATTTCTCTTAAAACATCTTTTACCGCAGACTCATCAAGAGTATGCAAAAGGCAAATTTCTTGAAGAGGTGTTTTTAAAAAACCATTAGTGTCAATATAACCAATTAAAATATCTGCAATAGCCAGTTCTTGTTGATTATTAAATGTATCGATCGCTTGTTGATGCAATTTTTCCAACAAACTTGGATCTGCGCAAATTGAATTTTCTAAATAGCTTTTTAACTTTTCTTCTTCACTAGACCTTTTCATTGGCGTTGCTTCACTTCCTGCAAAATGCTCTCGATAATCTTCATCCAATCGGTTCAAAATAGCCAAATCACGATCATCAATCGTGATTTCTTTTTCCATTTTTTCAGAAGCTGAAGTGCGTTCTTCTATAAAAGCTCCCTCTTTTTCTATAGGGATAATATCGAGCAAAGGATTTGCAACGACTTGTTCTTCAATAAACGGCTCTAATTCTAAAATAGGTAATTGAAGTAAATGAATGGCTTGTTGCATATGAGTTGACATCATCAAACGCTGTGTCAAGTTCATTCCTTGTTTTTGCTGCATTTGCAAAGAAGAAGAAGGAATCCCTACTGTACTCATATGAAATCCTTGGTTGCTTTTATTAACTACTATTCAAATCAGACATAATAGGTTTATCCTTATCTCAGCAATCTAAAACTTAAATAATGAATTTATCTTTATAACACCATAACACAAGCGATTGTCATACAAATACTTAATACATCAAGCTACATAAATCTACTGACTAAATATTTCGTCAATAAATTTCTCAAGAGAAGCTTTTATAACTAACAGAGGTTAAGTAAGTAAGATACTCATGATAGTCCTAAAAAAGGGATTGATAAAAAGTAGAAAAAAGAAAAAATCAGGAAAATAATTGATGTAGAGATTACGCTTTAAACTTTGTGGCATAATCATTTAAGTGTTTCTGCAGAAGAAAATATTTTGCTTTGGAAAGAAATGCAAAACAATCCTTGCGGTGGATTTTTTCAAAGATGCGCTATAATGGAAAAAGGATTCCATTTTTCCAAGAACAGATTGAGCTTTTGAAAATTGAAAAAATTAAATAAAATTTGTTAATATACGAGCTTATTTTTATTGTCTGTAACTTCTGAAACAGACAAAACTATTTTAGTGTCTGCTTGGATAATTAGCACAAATTTTTAAAGAGAACTTATAAGCCTTCGCACTACTTTTAATTTGAAACCACTAAAATTGAAAAAATAAAATGAAAGTTTGAAGCCTTGTTGATGTTGATGTAGATTGATGTAAAAACCTGATTAAAATTTAGAAACTCTTTCCAAAAAATATTCATTTATAATTAAAATGAAATTAAATCAATTAAATTTTAGTATTTACATCAATCAAGCGAAATAAATTCAATCGTCAGCTTTTAAAAACAAAAAATTTAAATATTTAATAGAAACTTACTTAATTATTCAGACCAATTAAAAAAATGCATAGTAAAATATTCATTACAATTTAACTGAAATAATCATATTCTGCTTCCGCAATTTCTTTTGAAACACCCTTTTCTTCCATAATCAAATTAATAAGAACATCACGTTCCTCAAGTTTTTCCAGAGGTTGTTCTTTTTCTTCTTTAATTTCCGTTAATTGCTTTTTGTGTGTCAGCGTTAAGGGAGTAATGTTTTTAGAATCTCGCATTTCACCCTTTCCAAATTGATCCCAATTAAAATGATGATAATTTGAACTTACCATAGCTCCCCCTTTTTTATAATTATAAACTATTTCGTAGAATTTATTGTTAATTGGAATTCCCAAATCACTAGACGTGGGCAAGACTATCATAAAAATTGTCTCAAAAGGATAACTTATTTATAACTGCTAACTTATACCGCCACAATTCCCAACTGTTAGGTGTTGCGAAGAATGAGTTGTTGCGTATCAAAAGTGATTCCATCTTCAACACACGTCAATCCTGCAATTTCCGTGATGATGCGCTATACATTGTTAATTTGATTGAACATTTTAGCAAATAAATCAATATCCGTGGTAGATCTATGAACCTATTTGAATCCTAAATTTAGCATAAGACCACCTTTAAGAAACTCATAAAAATAATATGATCCTTCTAGGACCTAAAGAGTTACCAAAAGACCCTCGTTCAAATGTTTTTTTAGTTTTCGAACAAAGTCCCGATTTTACCAATAATGAAAGATCGCAATTTATAAATAGCCCTCTTTATGGCCGTTTAAAAGCTGACGTTTTTTTGTCACATGATGGAACGATTCGGTTTCTATTTTTAAAAAATACTTTGGGACATGTATTTTTAGCGGAAGCCGAGTTAGTGAGCGAACCTCTTACAATACGAGGGCTTAAAAAAAAGTGGGTGAAATTAGGTGCTTTATCTCTTCCACTTAAAGAATATCCTGATCAATTTGTTCATACATTTATTAGTGATTCAGAGCGGGAAAAAATCCAACGAGGAAAGCGGTTAAATTATGTCCAAACATGGAATTACTTAAGGGAGATGCCTTGCATTCAAAATTATTATCGTATTCCTCCACAGCTATAGTAAACCTTTTTCAGCAAACCTTCTTCAATAAGAAGCTGTACTGACTTCATACTTGCGACAAACTTCTACAAGAAGGATTCTTGAGTCGACTTCTTTTAGGATTTTAATAATTTGTTTTTCTATAAAACTTTCCTTCATGCTGTTTTCCTTTTTTTAAAGGATAGCATAATTTTTTTTACTTTCTGTTGAACCTTTTTTGCGGGGCAATGCCACCTCAAGCCCTATTCTTCCATTTTCTCAAATAAGAATTATCATTTAGCAATGATAATTCTTATATAAAATCTCGTATAAAAATAAAAAAACTGTATACAAAATTATTTAATTATATATACAATTTTTGATTAAATGATTGCGTATTATAGAAAATAAGCACTTTCACGTAGTTGTAATGTGTCTCATTGAAACGGCAATTAATACCTTTTAAAAAAATTTATTGAGTCAAAACCTTTTTGCGAAATGAAAGGATTTGATCATTCAAAGGCAAAAAGTAAAGTTAACATCCATCCACCATATAGGAGAAATACTATGCAAGTTAACAGTAAAACATTGACAAGTCCCTATCAAAATAATGCTTGTCAAACAGATCCCATCTTGTCTACCGTTTACGGTCATATCGCGAACATTGTACAAACCCAAAATTCAGATCAAGAAAAAGTAAGGCTGATTACAGCTATTTTTACCGAATCTATAAATCAGTCTCGCAGCGCTTCAGACGCTTTAGCTTTACAATGTTTAAACGAATTAGAAAAAGAAAACCTCCTATTATTAGAGGCTAATAATAAAATTGATTCTGGTAAGCAAGAACTTAAAAAGCAAAATGAAGAGCTTTGTTCAAAAATTAAAAAATTGGTCCAAAAAGCCGATTTAGTTCAAAGAAGTCATAATGAAATCAGTGTAAATTTCAGAAACCTGGAACAAGAAAAACAAGCTATGCTTCAAGCTCAAGAACAATTAGAAAATGACAATGCAGTATTAACTGCCAAAGTGCAGGGACTTATTAATGAAGAACAAGTACTTCAAACTCAAAAAATAGCTATTGAAAAAGAAAAAAAAGACTTAAAACAAGAAATAGATTTATTGAAAGTACAAAATGGAGAATTTGAGGTTCGACAAAACAATATTGAACAGCAGCTTGTTGTTTTGAACCAGAAAAATCAGCAGTTAAAACAACAAGTTGAAAAATTAGAGCGTTTGGAACATCGTCCAAGTATAGCCAATCTTGTATGTTCCCTTCCTCTTTACGGTTGGAATGCTTTACTTGCACTTAATGAAATGAGTATGAAACAAAGAGAGGCAGATACTAAGGCTATAATAAAGTGGCTATATAGAAATAATGAGTTAGAAGCTAAGGCTATAATAAATTGGCTAGATAGAAATAATGATCAGATTCAATCTTCTGTATCTGCCAATGAAGTTTCAACACAGGAAATAAACTTATGATGATCTATCAAGAAGGAATTTTTTTACCTACAGGGCTGCCTTTACAAGATAAACTTTTAGCCATACAGACACGAAAAAAAACAATCCAAGAAAATCTCTCTAAAGCTCAACAATCTGATGAAGAAAGTCTTCAGCTAGGGAATCTTATCTTAGAGCAAACAGAAGAAGCGATGCATGCATTCGACCGCATTGAACAGGAACGAAAAATTCAATTTTTATCCATACAGAGGGCATCTGCTGATCTTAAAAATTTGCAGCAAAACATAGATGCAGTTGCGGCTAATCAAATCCAGCTTTCGCAAACTCTTCCAGGAATTGAGAAATCATTTTTAGAGTTGACTTCGAATTTAAATAAGCAACAAACGGAGCTTTCAATAATTGCTGAAGATTTCACTCCAAAACGAGGAAGTCATCAAAAAATGACTACTCAATCTCATCTCTTAAATGAACAAGTTCAACTTGTTAAACAAGAAATGGAACAGTTATCTATCGAAGTGGGGCAAAAAATAAATGTATTTTCACCTTACCTAGCTAAGAAAATCCATAGAGTGTATACGGGAAGTCTAAATCGGCTTCATGACTTGAAAACGGCAATGAAGAATAAACAAGAAGAGATAAAGTTGGGGGTTAAAGCGCTTTCTTTGTACTCTTGGACCCATATCACCGCCATTGCTTCTCAAACAATAGAATGGACTAAAGGTGGTATTTCAAGTGTGGGAGAAATGAAAAGCACCCTGACAAACCTAGGAAAATGGGGATATACATTGCTTGCTAAAAGTGCCAATCTTACCTATTGGGTGGTATTAGGCATCATGACTATTTTAATGGCTCAGTCATTTATTTATCATTATCCTTTGATAAGCCTGGCTCTGGGCGGATCTATTGCTGTTATTCATATAAAATACAATCTCATCCAACCAATCATGCGTTCTTTGGGCACGTTAATAGAATGATGATGTTAAAACCATGCCTTTCTTTAAGGCATGGTTTTAATATTAAAGATAGCTAAAACAAAAATTTTCTAATTTTATTAAGCTAAGTCGTCAATCAATAGATATACGACTGTATATTATTTAATTTGAGTGAGAGATTGATAAAAAAGAATAAGAAAGAATTTATAAGTTTACCGAAGATGTACTCAGAAAAATTTTTGACATCTATTTTGCTTGTAAAGAATTTAAAATAAAAAATGTATTTATGAATAAGCAAAAAAAAATGAAGTTATTTTCAACAAAACAAAATACATTTCCAATCAATATCAACCCTTTAAAATTAACAACTCCTTTAGGAGATATTACATTTGAACGTAAAGTGAATAACCATTTTATTAATCCTCATCTATGTTCCAAATTAGAGTCTACAAACCCAAACAATTACTTGGCTATTTGGAATAATAAAGATTATTCAATAAATTTTTTGAGAACAAAATTTAAATAAGGGGATTAGAGTTGAATTGCCAATATTATTCAAAGAAGAGGAAATTCAAATTCACTTTTTAGTTGTCTGGTCTTCAAAAAAGGATAGAAAAATATCTACTTGGCAGGTATGCCGTCGAGCAATCCCCTTTAGAAATTTTGAATCAATCAGGATTTTATTAATTAATTTTAACGCCAGTTTAACGTAAGCTATCTTCGGGCTATATTCTGAGTGATCTTTGTTGAAAAAAGGCCTCTTTTCTGTTAGAAGATTTTGTTTTTCAGAACAAAAACTAATGAAAGAGGCCAAAATGAACGAGATAGAAATGATCAAACTGTTTTGTCTTGTTGATGATTTTTCTAATAGATTTCACCAAATGTGTTCCCAAAAACA
>NZ_BASL01000612.1:0-1764 GCF_000648255.1 Candidatus Protochlamydia sp. R18
TAACACTTGCTGAGATCAAAGCTAAGCCTCTGTTTAAAGTGATTGGCTCATCTCTTCTTTATAAATTAAATGAGGCTGTTTCTTTGAATCTCACTCAATATTTAGCCCTTTCCTTCTTATAATAAAGTGGGATTGTATCAAACAGCTACTCTTCTTTTTGAGAATGAATGCTTCTCAGATTTTTCCAAAAATGACGCAAAAAATAAAAAAGTTAACTTGCAATTTTCATATTCAAAGTAATTCGTAAAGCATCTATTGATTTTTTCCAACCCACTTAAAATCTTAAATTAAGGATTTAATAATTTTTAAATTGAGTGAAGCTGCTAAAATTTTAAAATGTGCTAATCCTGCATCGGTGAGTTTATTACGGCCAATTAGATCTAAAGATTGCAAAGCCGTTAAAGGTACCAAATGTGCTAATCCATCATCCGTGAGATTCATACAGTAGCGTAGATTTAGATGCTGCAAAGCGGTTAAGGGTGTCAAATGTGCTAATCCTGCATCGGTGAGATTCTTACAATCGCTTAGATCGAGATGCTTTAAAGCCGTTAAAGGTTTCAAATGTGCTAATCCATTATCAGTGAGATTCCAGCATTGGCTTAGATCTAGATATTGCAAAGCCGTTAAGAGTGTCAAATGGGCTAATCCATCATCAGTGAGTTTATTGCACCTGCTTAGATCAAGTTGCTGTAAAGCCGTTAAGGGTGTCAAATGAGCTAATCCATTATCAGTGAGATTCCAGCATTGGCTTAGATCTAGATATTGCAAAGCCGTTAAGGGTGTCAAATGGGCTAATCCATCATCAGTGAGTTTATTGCACCTGCTTAGATTGAGATGTTGTAAAGGAGTTAAAGGTGTTAAATGGGCTAATCCTGCATCGGTGAGATAATAGCACCCACTTAGATTGAGATGCCGTAAAGCCGTTAAAGGTGTTAAATGGGCTAATCCAGCATCCGTGAGATTCTTACAATCGCTTAAATCTAGATGCTGCAAAGCCGTTAAAGGTTTCAAATGGGCTAATCCAACATCCGTGGGATTCTCACAGTAGCTTAGATCTAGATGCCGTAAAGCCGTTAAAGGTGTCAAATGGGCTAATCCACCATCCGTGAGTTTATTGCACTTGCTTAGATTGAGATGCTGCAAAGCCGTTAAAGGTGTCAAATGGGCTAATCCAACATCCGTGAGATTCTCACAGTAGCTTAGATCTAGATGCCGTAAAGCCGTTAAAAGTTTCAAATGAACTAATCCATCATTAGTGAGATTTCCATATTGGCTTAAATCTAGATCTTGCAAAGCCGTTAAGGGTTTCAAATGGGCCAAGCCTGCATCAGTGAGATTCTCACAGTAGCTTAGATTAAGATGCTGCAAAGCCGTTAAAGGTGTCAAATGGGCTAATCCTGCATCGGTAAGATGATAGCACCTACTCAGATTTAGATGCTGCAAATTCGTTAAGGGTGCCAAATGGGCTAATCCAGCATCAGTGAGACCCTGGCATTTCTTAAAATGGAGTACTTTTAAATTTTTACAATCTTTTAATGCTAAAAGATGGGCATCTGTTAAATAAGTCTGATTTGAAAAATCAAGAGTTTCTATTTCATCTGAAAAATGATTTATAATTCTTTCAAACTCTGCCAATTGAGAGGTCTGGTTTAATAAGGCGCCTACAACGGTCAATTCTAAATAGTTTTTCAAAGTGTTTAATTGACATTGCTGCGCAAAATTTAAAAGTTCTTTTAATCTGACTAAACTCTCTTCAGTAGAGTT